>NZ_JAXCWB010000029.1:0-417 GCF_034045305.1 Frigoribacterium sp. CFBP9029 | reverse complement strand
GGAGGGTGGCGAATCCTTTTCATCCCCACCGGGAATCACAGAAAAGGACCTGATCATGAATGCTTTCTCCCGTAAGAAGATCACCAAGGTCGGACTCGGCCTCGTCGCTTCCGGCGCCCTCGTGTTCTCGCTCGCCGCGTGCTCGATGGACTCCAACAGCGGCTCCACCGAGTCGACCAGCTCGGCTTCGGCATCGGCCGAGCCCAGCGCCGAGGCCACCCCGGTCGCCTCGCTCCCCGACCTCAGCAACGGCGTCGACACCCAGGTCACCGTCGACCAGTCCTTCGTCGACGCGCTCACCTCGCTGGGTCTGACCCCGGCCCCGGTCGGCACCGGCACCTTCGACGGCGCCACGGGCACGTTCGCGTTCCCGATCACCGGCGGCAACGTCGACTACTACGACCCCTCCTCCGACGT
>NZ_JAXCWB010000028.1:0-460 GCF_034045305.1 Frigoribacterium sp. CFBP9029 | reverse complement strand
GAGTGAAATAGTACCTGAAACCGTTTGCTTACAAACCGTTGGAGCCTCCTTGTAGGGGTGACAGCGTGCCTTTTGAAGAATGAGCCTGCGAGTTAGCGACATGTGGCGAGGTTAACCCGTGTGGGGTAGCCGTAGCGAAAGCGAGTCTTAATAGGGCGATACAGTCGCATGTCCTAGACCCGAAGCGAAGTGATCTATCCATGGCCAGGTTGAAGCGACGGTAAGACGTCGTGGAGGACCGAACCCACTTCAGTTGAAAATGGAGGGGATGAGCTGTGGATAGGGGTGAAAGGCCAATCAAACTTCGTGATAGCTGGTTCTCTCCGAAATGCATTTAGGTGCAGCGTTGCGTGTTTCTTGTCGGAGGTAGAGCTACTGGATGGCCGATGGGGCCCAAAAGCTTACTGACGTCAGCCAAACTCCGAATGCCGGTAAGTGAGAGCGCAGCAGTGAGACGGTG
>NZ_JAXCWB010000027.1:0-496 GCF_034045305.1 Frigoribacterium sp. CFBP9029 | reverse complement strand
CGGTTCGGTGTCGGCGCTCGAGGTCCCTGCCACGGAGCTGGTGCGTGGTGAGACCTCCGAGTTGAAGTTCATGGTTCGCAACACCCAGGAGCACCGGGGCTTCGCGCCCAAGGTCGTGCTGACCGCACCGGAAGGAACGACGTTCCCCGAGCAGGCGACGGCGTCGAGCCGGTACAAGGCCACGACCGCGGACGGCTGGTTGGTCTGGGATGGCTACGACCTCAAGGAAGGCGTCGTCTCGAACGACGGGAAGACCCTGACCTTCGACAACAGCGACCACCGCATCACCGCTGTAGCGGACCGCGACATCGAATACACGGTGAAGGTCGAGACGGCCGCCGACGCCCTCGACGTGCCCGACAACAAGCTCGGCTTCGTCTACTCGGGCGTGTCCGCTGCAGGCTACTTCCAGACCGCGGGCAGCGCTCCGGTCTCGATCCCGGGCGCTCTCGGTTCGGTGTCGGCGCTCGAGGTCCCTGCCACGGAGCTGGTGCGT
>NZ_JAXCWB010000026.1:0-5325 GCF_034045305.1 Frigoribacterium sp. CFBP9029 | reverse complement strand
ACGTCCTGCCCCTCGGCGAACGTCGTCCCCTCCGGGGCCGTGACGGTCACCGACGCAGCGGGCCGGTTCAGGAGCTCGTCGACGGCCGTAGCCTCGAACACCACCTCCGTGGTCTCACCGCGCTCCAACTCCACGGGAGCCATCGCGACCGGAGCCAACGGGCCGAAGTCACCGACGACCGACACCGGAGCGGAACCCGTGGCCTGGAACCCGCCCTGGACGCTCGTCCCGACGAACGTGTAACCCATCGCGTTGCCCTCGACATCCGCAGCGTCAGCCGGGGTCGTCACCGCGATCTTCCACCGCAGGACCTCGTCCTTCACGCTCTGCCACCCCGTCGCACCGTTCGCCGCGGTGTCCCAGGTGTAGGTGTAGGTGCGACCGTCATCCGACCGCACTCCACCCGTCAGCTGCATGCCCGCGGACGACGGGGCCCCATCGCGGATAAAGGCCCCCGCGATCACGTCCTGCCCCTCGGCGAACGTCGTCCCCTCCGGGGCCGTGACGGTCACCGACGCAGCGGGCCGGTTCAGGAGCTCGTCGACGGCCGTAGCCTCGAACGTCACCTCCGTGGTCTCACCGCGCTCCAACTCCACGGGAGCCATCGCGACCGGAGCCAACGGGCCGAAGTCACCGACGACAGAGACCGGCGCCGTACCAGCGGCCCGGAACGCACCCTGCGCGCTCGTGCCGGCGAGCACGAACTGCATCGCGTTGTCCTCGACGTCGGCCGCGTCGGCCGGCGTGACCACGGCGATCTTCCACCGCAGGATCTCGTCCCTGGCGGTCTGCCACCCCGTCGCACCGTTTTCCGCGGTGTCCCAGGTGTAGGTGTAGGTGCGACCATCGGCCGAACGCTCACCGCCGGTCAGCTGCATCCCCGTCGGGTCCTCCACACCGTCACGGACGAACGCACCGGTGATCTCGTCCTGATCCTCGGCGAAGGTCGTCCCCTCCGGGGCGGTGACGGTCACCGACGCAGCGGGCCGACCCAAGAACTCGTCGGCGGCCTTCGCCTCGAACGTCACCTCGCGCTCGGTACCCCGAGTGAGCTCCACGGGAGCCAACGTCGCAGGAGCCATCGGACCGAAGTCGCCCGGGATCGACACGGGAGCCTCACCCGTCGCCCGGAACGCGCCCTGCGTGCTGGTGCCGACGAACCGGTACGCCATCGCGTTGCCCTCGACGTCGACCGCACCGGTCGGCGTGCTGACGGCGATCTTCCACCGCAGGATGTCACCCTTCAGGGTCTGCCACCCCGTCGCACCGTTCGCCACGGTGTCCCACACGTACGTGTACGTGCGACCGTCCGCCGACCGTTCACCACCGGTCAACCGCATCCCACCGGACGACGAGACACCGTCGCGGACGAACTCCCCGAGGATCTCGTCCTGACCCTCGGCGAACGTCGTCCCCTCCGGGGCGGTCAGCGTCACCTCGGCAGCGGGCCTCTCCAGGACCTCGTCTGTGGCCGTCGCCTCGAAGGTCACCTCGCTGTCCGCTCCCCGCGTCAGTTCCACGGGAGCCATCGTCACCGTGTCGAGAGGCCCCGTCCCCGCGACCTCGACCTCGACGGTGTCCTGCACGTCGCCGTTCGGCAGCGTCTGGGTCACGACGACCGTCGTCGGATCGGTCGGGACGCCGGGCAGTGCCAACTCGTACGT
The DNA here is from genome assembly GCF_034045305.1 of Frigoribacterium sp. CFBP9029. NCBI lineage: Bacteria > Bacillati > Actinomycetota > Actinomycetes > Micrococcales > Microbacteriaceae > Frigoribacterium > Frigoribacterium sp. CFBP9029. The sequence goes on along the minus strand of NZ_JAXCWB010000026.1, from coordinate 3,661 downwards.
GCCGGCGTCGGACACGACGACCGATTCGCCTCGGGCGGAGACGGTCGCGCCGGTGGTGCCGACACCCGAGATGCGACCGGGGCCGCCGTCCGCAGTGGCCGTCAACGCGCGCTCCGAGAGCATGCGATCGTCCATCACGAGGGGACGCTTGCCCCCGCCGCTCAGCAGGAACAGGAACGTCCCCGCGCTTCGGGGGACGAGACCGTGGGTCGGCCTGGCGACGGGCGCGAGCGTCTTGTCGAACCCCTGCACGGAGTTCGCGTCGGTCCAGGTCCAGAGCTGCTCGGAGGTGTCGGAGCATGTCGCGAAGGCCAGGTAGGTGAAGTTGTTCGCCGGGATCAGACAGCGGTCATCGTTCGCACCCGTTCCGCGCACCTGCCCCTGCTGGCCGACGGCCGGCAGCGAGAACCAGCTGGCGTCGTCGACGGTGGTCGTCCGCATCGTGTCGGGGTCGATGCGGAGACCGTACTGGACGTCGTCGGAGCTGTTGATGACCAGCGGTCCGACACGACGTGTGGACTCGGCCTCCGCGTTCTCGCTCGTGGTGCTGGTGACGGTCGTGCCCCGCTCGGCGCTGGGGGCCGCGACAGCCCCGGGCCCGAATGCGAGCCCCGAGACGACGGTCGCCGTCGCGAGTGCGGCCGCACCCAGGCGCTTCGCCGGGGTGTTCTTCTTCTTGTTCGTCACGTGGCGATTCGTTCTTTCTTTCTGGCCGTCGAGGGACGGCGTGAGGGGAGAGATCTGTCGGCGCCGGGTCACCGGGCACCGACCTCGGGGCGCAGGGGAAGCCGAGGAGGCGCGGGTCGTGTCGACCCGCGCCTCCCCCGTGTTCGTTGCGACTAGTCCGCGGTGTTGAAGCGGATCGTCTGGCTGCCGTTTTCGATGTCGGCGCGCTCACTGGTGACCGTGAAAGTCACCGGGGCGGTACCGACCCAGCGGCGGACGGTCCACGAACCGTCGTACTGCACGGTCGCGACCGACGGCGCGGCGTTCGTGCCGTCGCTGATCGAGACCTTCGACCAGGTCGTGCCGGTGCCGGTGAAGGTCACCCAGCCCGCGACGTCGTGGCTGGCACCGTCGAGCGGGGCCGTGACGACGAGGTCACCCTGGGCGACCCGGTCCGAGAACAGACGCAGGGTCTGCTTCGTCTCGTCACCCGTGACCGGGGTGTGGGTCACGGTGAAGGTGATGAACCCGTTGCCGAGCCAGCGCTGGATGCTCCAGCGGCCGCGGCTGTCGACCTCGGTCTCCAGCGGCGCCAGACCCGGTGCCGCGATCGTGACCTTGTCACCGGTCGTGCCGGTGCCCGTGATCGCGACGTTGCCCGGGGTGAAGGTGCCGCCATCGGTGTGGCTGCCGATCGTGAAACCGTCCGTGGCCTCGCCGACGTTGAACTCGAGCGTCTGGCTGCCGTTGGCGATGCCGCCTCGTTCACTGGAGACCGTGAACGTCGTCGCGGTCGTCCCGACCCAGCGGCGGACCGTCCATGAACCGTCGACCTGAACGGTCGCGGTCGACGGCGCGGCCGCAGTGTCGTCGCTGACCGTGACCTTCGACCAGGTCGTGCCGGTGCCCGTGAAGGTCACCCAACCCGGCTGGTCGTGGCCCGCGCCATCGATCGGGGCGGTGACGATCAGATCGCCCTGGGCGACCTGATCCGAGAACAGACGCAGCGTCTGCTTCGTCTCGTCGCCCGTGACCGGGGTGTGGGTCACCGTGAAGGTGATGTACCCGTTGCCCAGCCATCGCGGGATCGACCATTCACCCGCAGCGTTCACCGTCGCCTCGAGAGGCGCCAGACCCGGTGCCGTGAAGGTGACCTTGTCACCGGTCGAGCCCTTGCCCCGGAACGTGACGTTGCCCGGGGTGAAGGTGCCGCCATCGGTGTGGCTGTCGAGGCTGAACGCCTGACCCGAGACACCCGTGTTGAACTCGATGGTCTGCGACCCGTTCTGCACATCGGCGCGGCTCGAGGTCACCGTGAAGGTCGTCTTCTCGGTGCCCACCCAGCGGCGTGCCGACCAGGTGCCGTCGTACTGCACGGTCGCCTTCGTGGCGGCCGCGTCCGAGCCGTCGCTGATCGACACCGTCGACCACGTCGTGCCCACACCGGTGAAGGTCACCCAGCCCTGCTGACCGTGACCCGCACCCGCGGCCGGCGTCGTGACCGAGAAGTCCTGCTCGGAGACGGCGTCCGAGAACAGACGGATGTTCTCCAGCTTGTTCTCCCCCGAGGCCGCGACCTGCGTCACCGACATCGTGTACGACGCGTTGCCCAAGTACCGGACCGCACTCCACGTGCCATCGGCACGCACCTCGGTCGACACACCTGCACCCGTCGAGGGCGACACCGTCACCGTGGCACGGGGAGTGCCGGTGCCCGAGAACGTCACGTCACCCGGGGTGAACGTGTCTCCATCAGCGAGGTTGTCGAGAGTGACGTCCGAGTAGTCGGGGGCGATGGAGACGGGGGCGCTGCCCGCGGTCTGGAAGTTGCCTTGGGCCGAGACGCCCGAGTAGACGAAGCCGAGCTTGTTGTCGGGCACGTCGAGGGCGTCGGCGGCCGTCTCGACCTTCACCGTGTACTCGTAGTCTCGGTCCGCTACAGCGGTGATGCCGTGGTCGCTGTTGTCGAAGGTCAGGGTCTTCCCGTCGTTCGAGACGACGCCCTCCTTGAGGTCGTAGCCATCCCAGACCAACCAGCCGTCCGCGGTCGTGGCCTTGTACCGGCTCGACGCCGTCGCCTGCTCGGGGAACGTCGTCCCCTCCGGTGCGGTCAGCACCACCTTCGGCGCGAAGCCCCGGTTCTCCTGGGTGTTGCGAACCATGAACTTCAACTCGGAGGTCTCACCACGCACCAGCTCCGTGGCAGGGACCTCGAGCGCCGAGACGGACTCGAGAGCGTCCAGGATCGAGACCGGAGCGCTGCCCGCGGTCTGGAAGTTGCCCTGGGCCGAGACACCCGAGAACTCGAAGGCCATCTTGTTGCCGGGCACGTCGACCGCGTCGACGGCCGTCTCGACCTTCACCGTGTACTCGTAGTCACGGTTCGCACTGACCGAGATCCCGTGATCGGTGTTGTCGAAGGTCAGGGTCTTGCCGTCGTTCGAGACGACGCCGTTGCGCAGGACGTTCTCGTCCCAACGGCCCCAGATCTCACCATCAGGCGCATCGCGGTAGCGCGACGTCGCGGTCGACTGCTCGGGGAACGTGGTCCCCTCGGGCGCGGTCAGCACCACCTTCGGCGCGAAGCCCGTGTGCGCCTGCGTGTTGCGGACGACGAACTTCACATCCGTCACGGCACCGCGGACCAGCTCGACCGACGGCACCTCCAACGCCGACACCGAACCGAAGTCGCCGGGAATGGAGACCGGGGCGCTGCCAGAAGCCTGGAAGTCACCCTGGGCCGAGACGCCCGAGTAGACGAAGCCGAGCTTGTTGCCGGGCACGTCGAGGGCGTCGGCGGCCGTCTCGACCTTCACCGTGTACTCGTAGTCTCGGTCCGCTACAGCGGTGATGCCGTGGTCGCTGTTGTCGAAGGTCAGGGTCTTCCCATCGTTCGATACGACGCCCTCCTTGAGGTCGTAGCCATCCCAGACCAACCAGCCGTCCGCGGTCGTGGCCTTGTACCGGCTCGACGCCGTCGCCTGCTCGGGGAACG
>NZ_JAXCWB010000025.1:2585-5594 GCF_034045305.1 Frigoribacterium sp. CFBP9029 | reverse complement strand
TCGTTCCCACGGGAACGGATTGCTTCTTCGGGAGTGATTGTCACTGGTTTTACGGATTGTAATCTGGTGCTAAGGTTTCACAGCTGCCTCGGACGATGGCCTTCATAAGGTCGGGTTTCTGGTGCGTTTGGTCCTTGAGAACTCAACAGCGTGCACATTGTCAAATGCCAAATTATACCCTGGCATTGCTTGTGGCTTCACCGTTCGGTGGGGTTGTGAGTGGTGTTTAGGTTTCTTTGAGATTGATGAACAACAACAATCGTCAGATTGTTTTGTTCTTTGGTCAGCATCAAATTCAGCAGTTCCGGCCTATTCCGGTTGGACTGTTTTTTCTTTTACGGAGAGTTTGATCCTGGCTCAGGACGAACGCTGGCGGCGTGCTTAACACATGCAAGTCGAACGATGAACTGGAGCTTGCTCCAGGAATTAGTGGCGAACGGGTGAGTAACACGTGAGTAACCTGCCCTTGACTCTGGGATAAGCGCTGGAAACGGCGTCTAATACCGGATACGAGCTTCAGCCGCATGGCTAGGAGTTGGAAAGAATTTCGGTCAAGGATGGACTCGCGGCCTATCAGCTAGTTGGTGAGGTAATGGCTCACCAAGGCGACGACGGGTAGCCGGCCTGAGAGGGTGACCGGCCACACTGGGACTGAGACACGGCCCAGACTCCTACGGGAGGCAGCAGTGGGGAATATTGCACAATGGGCGCAAGCCTGATGCAGCAACGCCGCGTGAGGGATGACGGCCTTCGGGTTGTAAACCTCTTTTAGTAGGGAAGAAGCGAAAGTGACGGTACCTGCAGAAAAAGCACCGGCTAACTACGTGCCAGCAGCCGCGGTAATACGTAGGGTGCAAGCGTTGTCCGGAATTATTGGGCGTAAAGAGCTCGTAGGCGGTTTGTCGCGTCTGCTGTGAAATCTGGGGGCTCAACCCCCAGCCTGCAGTGGGTACGGGCAGACTAGAGTGCGGTAGGGGAGATTGGAATTCCTGGTGTAGCGGTGGAATGCGCAGATATCAGGAGGAACACCGATGGCGAAGGCAGATCTCTGGGCCGTAACTGACGCTGAGGAGCGAAAGCATGGGGAGCGAACAGGATTAGATACCCTGGTAGTCCATGCCGTAAACGTTGGGAACTAGATGTGGGGGCCATTCCACGGTCTCCGTGTCGCAGCTAACGCATTAAGTTCCCCGCCTGGGGAGTACGGCCGCAAGGCTAAAACTCAAAGGAATTGACGGGGGCCCGCACAAGCGGCGGAGCATGCGGATTAATTCGATGCAACGCGAAGAACCTTACCAAGGCTTGACATATACCGGAAACGTCCAGAGATGGTCGCCCCGCAAGGTCGGTATACAGGTGGTGCATGGTTGTCGTCAGCTCGTGTCGTGAGATGTTGGGTTAAGTCCCGCAACGAGCGCAACCCTCGTTCTATGTTGCCAGCACGTAATGGTGGGAACTCATAGGAGACTGCCGGGGTCAACTCGGAGGAAGGTGGGGATGACGTCAAATCATCATGCCCCTTATGTCTTGGGCTTCACGCATGCTACAATGGCCGGTACAAAGGGCTGCGATACCGTAAGGTGGAGCGAATCCCAAAAAGCCGGTCTCAGTTCGGATTGAGGTCTGCAACTCGACCTCATGAAGTCGGAGTCGCTAGTAATCGCAGATCAGCAACGCTGCGGTGAATACGTTCCCGGGCCTTGTACACACCGCCCGTCAAGTCATGAAAGTCGGTAACACCCGAAGCCAGTGGCCTAACCCCTTGTGGGATGGAGCTGTCGAAGGTGGGATTGGTGATTAGGACTAAGTCGTAACAAGGTAGCCGTACCGGAAGGTGCGGCTGGATCACCTCCTTTCTAAGGAGCATGTACCAGCCCTGCTGTTTACACAGGGATTTTCTGGTCAAGTCAGTTTCGGAGCGAATGTCTCCGGCTGGCGCTCATGGGTGGAACATTGACAATGGCTCTCCGGTGAGGGCATCAGCATCAGTACGACATCTTCGGGTGTTTGGAACGTGAGGGTGTTCGAGTTGGGGAGTGTGCACGCTGTTGGGTCCTGAGGGACCAAACTTCCCTGCGCTTCGGTGTGGGGGGTTGAACTCCTCTGGGCCATATGAGTCCTGCATTATTCGCAGGGTGAGTATGGGACCCGCCCGTATTTTGAGAACTACACAGTGGACGCGAGCATCTTAGTCGCAGACAGTATCTGGCCTTCGGGTCGGGTGGTTGTTTGTGATACTAAGTGCAATTTCTTAGACCAACCCGCTCCTTCGGGGGTGTGGTTGGCGAATGAGATAACACTGAGCTGCTGGCTTCGGCTGGCAGCAACTTTGTGGTCAAGTTTCTAAGAGCAAACGGTGGATGCCTTGGCATCTGGAGCCGAAGAAGGACGTAGAAATCTGCGATAAGCCTCGGGGAGCTGATAATCGAGCCCTGATCCGAGGATTTCCGAATGGGGAAACCCCGCCAGGCATTTTGACCTGGTGACTCCCGCCTGAATATATAGGGCGGGTAGAGGGAACGTGGGGAAGTGAAACATCTCAGTACCCACAGGAAGAGAAAACAACAGTGATTCCGTCAGTAGTGGCGAGCGAAATCGGAAGAGGCTAAACCGGTCATGTGTGATAGACGGCGGTCGTTGCATGGTCGGGGTTGTGGGACCCGTTGTCCTGTTCTGCCGGACAGGAGCAGTTACAGCGCAGTATAGGCGAACAGCTTTGAATGGCTGGTCATAGAGGGTGCGAACCCCGTAGCCGAAATGCTGGCGCTGGCTGAATGGGGATCCCAAGTAGCACGGGGCCCGAGAAATCCCGTGTGAATCTGTCAGGACCACCTGATAAGCCTAAATACTCCCAGATGACCGATAGCGGACAAGTACCGTGAGGGAAAGGTGAAAAGTACCCCGGGAGGGGAGTGAAATAGTACCTGAAACCGTTTGCTTACAAACCGTTGGAGCCTCCTTGTAGGGGTGACAGCGTGCCTTTTGAAGAATGAGCCTGCGAGTTAGCGA
>NZ_JAXCWB010000025.1:0-2485 GCF_034045305.1 Frigoribacterium sp. CFBP9029 | reverse complement strand
CGGAGGTAGAGCTACTGGATGGCCGATGGGGCCCAAAAGCTTACTGACGTCAGCCAAACTCCGAATGCCGGTAAGTGAGAGCGCAGCAGTGAGACGGTGGGGGATAAGCTTCATCGTCGAGAGGGAAACAACCCAGACTACCAACTAAGGTCCCTAAGCGTGTGCTAAGTGGGAAAGGATGTGGAGTTGCATAGACAACCAGGAGGTTGGCTTAGAAGCAGCCACCCTTGAAAGAGTGCGTAATAGCTCACTGGTCAAGTGATTCCGCGCCGACAATGTAACGGGGCTCAAGCACACCACCGAAGTTGTAGATTTCGTATTATAGACAAGCCTTCGTGGTTCAGTCGTACGGAGTGGTAGGAGAGCGTCGTGTGGCCAGTGAAGCGGCGGTGTAAACCAGCCGTGGAGGCCACACGAGTGAGAATGCAGGCATGAGTAGCGAAAGACGGGTGAGAAACCCGTCCTCCGAAAGACCAAGGGTTCCAGGGCCAGGTTAATCCGCCCTGGGTAAGTCGGGACCTAAGGCGAGGCCGACAGGCGTAGTCGATGGACAACGGGTTGATATTCCCGTACCGGCGAAGAACCGCCCAAGCTAATCCAGTGGTGCTAAGAGTCCTAACCCGGCTGAGTGGATCCCTTCGGGGTGATGCCGGCCGGTCTAACGCTCGACCCCATGCTGGTGCGGTTAACGTATTAACAGGTGTGACGCAGGAAGGTAGCTGAGCCAGGCGATGGTATCCGTAAGGTGAACCTGGTGTAAGGATGTAGGGCTGACGATAGGCAAATCCGTCGTCAATGCGCCTGAGATCCGATGCGTACCCCGTATGGGGGAAATCAGTGATCCTATGCTGCCGAGAAAAGCATCGACGTGAGGTTCAAGCCGCCCGTACCCCAAACCGACTCAGGTGGTCAGGTAGAGAATACCAAGGAGATCGAGAGAATCGTGGTTAAGGAACTCGGCAAAATGCCCCCGTAACTTCGGGAGAAGGGGGGCCGGAACCGTGATGGGATTTACTCCCGGAGCGGGAAAGGCCGCAGAGACCAGTGGGAAGCGACTGTTTACTAAAAACACAGGTCCGTGCTAAGTCGCAAGACGATGTATACGGACTGACGCCTGCCCGGTGCTGGAAGGTTAAGAGGAAGGGTTAGCGCAAGCGAAGCTCAGAATTTAAGCCCCAGTAAACGGCGGTGGTAACTATAACCATCCTAAGGTAGCGAAATTCCTTGTCGGGTAAGTTCCGACCTGCACGAATGGCGTAACGACTTCCCAGCTGTCTCAACCGCGAACTCGGCGAAATTGCACTACGAGTAAAGATGCTCGTTACGCGCAGCAGGACGGAAAGACCCCGTGACCTTTACTACAGCTTGGTATTGGTGTTCGGAGTGGCTTGTGTAGGATAGGTGGGAGACTGTGAAGCTTGGACGCTAGTTCAGGTGGAGTCATTGTTGAAATACCACTCTGGTCACTTTGGATATCTAACTACGAACCGTGATCCGGTTCTGGGACAGTGCCTGGTGGGTAGTTTAACTGGGGCGGTTGCCTCCCAAAAAGTAACGGAGGCGCCCAAAGGTTCCCTCAACCTGGTTGGCAATCAGGTGTCGAGTGTAAGTGCACAAGGGAGCTTGACTGTGAGACTGACAAGTCGAGCAGGGACGAAAGTCGGGACTAGTGATCCGGCAGTGGCTTGTGGAAGCGCTGTCGCTCAACGGATAAAAGGTACCTCGGGGATAACAGGCTGATCTTGCCCAAGAGTCCATATCGACGGCATGGTTTGGCACCTCGATGTCGGCTCGTCGCATCCTGGGGCTGGAGTAGGTCCCAAGGGTTGGGCTGTTCGCCCATTAAAGCGGTACGCGAGCTGGGTTTAGAACGTCGTGAGACAGTTCGGTCCCTATCCGCTGCGCGCGCAGGAAATTTGAGAAGATCTATCCCTAGTACGAGAGGACCGGGATGGACGAACCTCTGGTGTGTCAGTTGTTCTGCCAAGAGCACCGCTGATTAGCTACGTTCGGAACGGATAACCGCTGAAAGCATCTAAGCGGGAAGCCGGCTTCGAGATGAGATTTCCATACCCTTCGGGGTGAGAGGCTCCCAGCTAGACTACTGGGTTGATAGGCCGGATGTGGAAGTGGGGACTAACGACCCATGGAGCTGACCGGTACTAATAAGCCGATAACTTGACAACACTCCCTCCCTGTAGAGGTGGGGGAAAGCTGCTTGCGTCCACTATGTGGTTCCCGAAATACGGTCGGGAACAATTGAACAGACAGTCGTCTGCCGTCATCCTTCGGGGTGGGGGTGGGTGCATGGTCTGAAACAGACTTCACCGCTGGCCCTGAGGGTCCGTGTGTGGTAAATGTTTCGGCGGCCATAGCGAGAGGGAAACGCCCGGTCACATTCCGAACCCGGAAGCTAAGACTCTCAGCGCCGATGGTACTGCAAGGGGGACCTTGTGGGAGAGTAGGACACCGCCGGACTCCTTTT
>NZ_JAXCWB010000024.1:0-8516 GCF_034045305.1 Frigoribacterium sp. CFBP9029 | reverse complement strand
CGCCGGCGCCGTGTCCGGCGCCGCCGCGCCGCGCGCCGCGTCTGGCGCCGCCGGCGCCGCGCCGCGCGCCCAAACGAAGTGACGCGAAGCGGGCGATTCAGCGCCCCGAGCCCCCGCTTCGAGGCACCTCGTTTGGGCCCGACGGAGCGGCCCGTACCTCGGCCACACGAGGTGACGCAAAAGGGGCGGTTCGGCGGACTGAGGCGCCGGTTTGAGGCACCTCGTTCGGAGCCGGCGGAGCGGCTCGCACCTCGGCCACACGAAGTGACGCGAAAGGGGCGGTCTGGCGGACTGAGGCGCCGGTTTGCGGCACCTCGTTTAGAGCCGGCGGAGCCGCGCCCGCGGCGCCCGCCACGTCGCAGCTCGGCCACACGAAGTGACGCAAAAGGGGCGGTCCGGCGGCCCGAGGACCCGGTTTGAGGCACTTCGTTCAGAGCCGGCGGCGCGGCCCGCACCTCGGCCACACGAGGTGACGCAAAAGGGGCGGTTCGGGGGCCCGAGGCCCCGGTTTGAGGCACTTCGTTCAGAGCCGGCGGAGCGGCTCGCACCCCGGCCACACGAAGTGACGCAAAAGGGGCGGTTCGGCGGGCTGAGGCGCCGGTTTGAGGCACCTCGTTTAGAGCCGGCGGAGCGGCGCGCGCGGCGCCCGCCGCGCCCCACCTCGGCCACACGAAGTGACGCGAAAGGGGCGGTTCGGCGGACTGAGGCGCCGGTTTGAGGCACCTCGTTCGGAGCCGGCGGAGCCGCGGCGCGGCGCCCGCAGCGCCCGCAGCTCGGCGACACGAGGTGACGCAGAAGGGGCCGTGCCGCGGCCCGAGGCGCCGGTTCGGGGCACCTCGTTCGGGGCGGGCGGGAGCGGCGAGCGCCTCGACGTCGAACGACCGGGGTCGCGCCGGCGAGTGAGGTTAGGCTAACCTAATCGCTTGTGACCCCCCATCTGCCGATCGGCGCCGCCCTCGTGGCCGACGGCGTCTCGATCGCCTACGACGGCGTCGACGTCGTCCACGACGCCCGACTCGAGCTCCGCCCCGGATGCGTCACCGCGCTGATCGGGCCGAACGGCAGCGGGAAGTCGACGCTCCTGCGGACCCTCGCGCGCCTCCAGCAGTCGCGGATCGGCTCGCTCGCCCTCGCCCTCGCCGACGGCGTCGACACCCGGCCCGCCGACCACCAGCCCGCCGACACCCGGCCCGCCGACCACCAGCCCGCCGCCACCCGGTCCGCCGACCACAGCGACGCCGACCACCAGCCCCTCGACGCCCTCGCGCTCTCGCCCCGCGACTTCGCCCGTCGCGTCGCCATGCTCACGCAGGGCCGCCCCACCCCGAGCGGTCTGACCGTGCGCGACGTCGTCGAGTTCGGCCGCTACCCGCACCGCGGCCGCTGGGGTCGGGGCGATGCCGACGGCTCGTCCGCCGTCGACCGCGCCCTCGACCTGACGGGTGTCGCCGCCCTCGCCGACCGCGGGGTCGACCAGCTCTCGGGCGGGCAGCTGCAGCGGGTCTGGCTGGCCAGCTGCCTCGCACAGGACACCGGCGTGCTGCTGCTCGACGAGCCCACCACGTACCTCGACCTCCGCTATCAGGTCGAGCTGCTCGACCTCGTGCGCGAGCTGGCCGACGACCGGCGCATCGCCGTCGGAGTCGTGCTGCACGACCTCGATCAGGCTGCCGCTCTCGCCGATCGCATCGTCGTGCTCAGCGAGGGCCGCGTCGTCGCCGAGGGCGAGCCAGCGGCCGTGCTGACACCGCACCTCCTGAGCGAGGTCTGGGGCATCCGCATCGACGTCGATACCGACCCCACCACCGGCCACCTGCGCACCCGCGCGATCGGCCGACACCACACCAGAACCGAGAGGCTCCACCCGTGAACACCAGACGACGACTCCTGACGGCCGCGGCCGTCGCCGCCGCCGCAGCCCTCACCCTCGCAGGGTGCGGCACCACCGAGACGACCGACGCCGGTGCGACCGCCGAGAGCGGCGAGCAGATCACGCTGACCGACGCGACCGGCACCGAGATCACGCTCGACGGCCCGGCGACGAAGGTCGTCGGCACCGAGTGGAACGTCGTCGAGGACCTCGTCGCTCTCGGCGTCGACCCGGTCGGCGTGGCCGACGTGCCCGGCTACGAGGCCTGGGGCTCCGCGGTGCCGCTGACGAACGAGCCCACCGACATCGGCACGCGCGGCGAGCCGAGCCTCGACACCGTCGCCTCGCTCGCGCCCGACCTGATCGTCGCGACCACCGATCTGCCCGCCGACGCCGTGACGCAGCTGCGTGAGATCGCGCCCGTGCTGCAGATCACCTCGGCCGACGCCTCGCGCCAGATCGAGAACTCGACCGACAACCTGGACCTGATCGCGAAGGCCACCGGCACCGAAGACCAGGCGACCGAGGTCAAGGACGCCTTCACCGACGCGCTGGCCGAGGGCAAGAAGGCCATCGCGGACGCCGGGCTCGAGGGCACGAACGTGGCCTTCGCCGACGGCTACGTCGACGCCGGCCAGGTCGGGATCCGCCCGTACGCCGCCGGGTCGCTCGTCGGCGACGTCACGGAAGAGCTCGGTCTCGCCAACGGCTGGACGGTCGAGGGCGACCCCGCCTACGGTCTCGCCTCGACCGACGTCGAGGGGCTCACGCAGCTGCCCGACGACACGCAGTTCCTGTACATCACGAACGAGGTCGACGGCGACGACCCCTTCGCCGACGTGCTGGGCGACAACGCCGTGTGGAAGTCGCTGCCCTTCGTCGAGTCGGGCGACGTGCACCGCCTGCCCGACGGCATCTGGATGTTCGGCGGCCCGGCCGCGATGACGGGCTACATCGACGCCGCCGTCGCCGCGCTGACCGACTGACGCCCGACCGACCGACCGACGCCTGACGCACCGAGCGACGCCACGACCGTGACCGCGACCGTCATCCCCACCGATCCCGTCCCGCCGACCCGGCAGGGGCGACCCGAGCGAGCCGAGGAGGCGCGGGTCACCGCGCCCCGCCGGCTCACCCCTCGATCGGTCGGGGTGACGGTCGCGCTGGTCGCCGTCGTCGTGCTCCTCGCCCTCGTCGACATCACGCAGGGCACCGCCGACGTCGGGCCCCGCCAGGTGTGGCAGGCCCTGACCGGGACGGCGACGGCGGGCGACGCGTCCGTGGTGGTGGCGTCGCGCCTCCCTCGGATGGTCGCCGGTCTCGTCGTCGGAGTCGCCCTCGGGGCCGCGGGCGCCGCGCTGCAGCAGATCAGCCGCAACGTGCTGGCCTCGCCCGACACCCTCGCGGTTAACGCCGGAGCCTCGGCGGCCCTCGCCGTGGCCGCGGTCACCGGTCTGACGCTGCCGCTGCTGGCCTCGTCGGGCGTCGCGTTCGTCGGCGGGCTGATCGCCGCGGCCGTCGTGCTCGCCCTGTCGGGACTCGGCTCGGGCACCGTGCGGCTGGTGCTCGCCGGCAGCGCGCTGGCGCTCGGGCTCGCCTCGGTCACGAGCTCGCTGCTGCTGCTGTTCCCGCAGCAGACCGTCGGCCTCTACCAGTGGGGGCAGGGCAGCATCTCGCAGAACGGCTTCGCCGGCGTGGTGCAGCTGACCCCGATCGTCGTGGTCGGGCTCGTCGTGCTGCTGCTCGCCTCGACCCGGATCGACGCCCTGGCCCTCGGCGACGACGCGGCCCGCAGCGTCGGGGTCGACGTGCGCACGACCCGCGTCGTGACGGTGCTCGCCGCCGTGCTGCTGTCGGCGGCGGCCGTGACCCTGACCGGTCCGATCGGGTTCGTCGGGCTCTGCGCACCCGCCCTCGTGCGGCTGATGCGGCGCCTGGTGCCCGCCGTGCGGCGCTCGCTCGTGCTCATGCCGCTCGCCGGGCTGACCGGCGCCGGGCTCGTGCTCGGCGCCGACGTGCTGCTGCGGGTGCTGGTCGGGGCCGAGGCCTCGGTGCAGGTGCCGACCGGGGTCGTCACCTCGCTGCTCGGAGCCGTCTTCCTGGTCGTGCTCGCCTTCAGGGCCCGCGACCACGGCGGGGCGACGCCGGTCGAGCGGCACCCCATCGTGTCGCGCACCCGCTACGTCGCGACCCTCGTCGTCGTCGCGGCGGTGCTGGTCGGCGTCGTCGTCGCGTCGGTGCTGCTCGGCGACGCGAAGCTGCTGCTCGGCGACGTCGTCAACTGGATCGCGGGCCGCTCGGGGCCGGTCGTCAGCTACGTGCTCGACACCCGGGTGCCGCGCGTCGTCGCGGCCGTCACGGCGGGCGCCGCGCTCGCCCTCGCGGGCACCCTCGTGCAGGGCGCCACCCGCAACCCGCTGGCCGAGCCGGGCATCGTCGGCGTGACCGGCGGCGCGGGGCTCGGCGCCGTGCTGTTCGTCACCACCGTGCCCGCGGCGTCGGGCTGGGGCATCGCCGGGGCGGCCTTCGTCGGCGCGGTGCTCGCCTCGCTGATCGTCTTCGGTCTCGCCGCGCGCAGCGGCTTCGCCCAGAACCGACTCGTGCTGATCGGCATCGGTGTCGCGACCGCGACGACCGCCGCGATCAGCCTGCTCATCGTGCTCACCGACCCGTTCAACGGGGCGAAGGCGCTCACCTGGCTGTCGGGCTCGACCTACGGCCGCTCGCTCGCCGACTCGGCGCCGGTCGCGCTGGCACTGGTGCTGGCGGTCGTCGTGGTGGTCGCACAGCGTCGCCGACTCGACCTCGTGGGGGTGGACGACGACACGCCGCGCCTCCTCGGGGTCTCGCTCTCGCGCTCGCGCCTGGTCTTCCTGGCCCTGGCCGTGGTCCTGACGGCGACGGCCGTGGCGGCGGTCGGCGTGGTCGGGTTCGTGGGGCTCGTCGCACCGCATGCGGCCCGGGCGCTGGTCGGCAGGAGGCACGCCAGGGTCCTGCCCGTCGCCGTGCTGCTCGGAGCCGTGCTCGTGGGCCTGGCCGACGTGCTCGGACGCACCGCGATCGCCCCCGCGCAGCTCGGCGCGGGGCTGCTGACCGCCGTGATCGGGACGCCGTACTTCGTCTGGCTGCTCTGGCGCGGTCGCCGCTAGGGCGCGGGGCGCGGGGCGCGGGCGCGGCACCGCGTCGCACCGCCCCGCGCGCCCGGCCACCTCCGCGACACCTGTCGTCTCACTGCCGGTCACGCGCTCTCATTACGGTGCCGGAGGCCCGCTCGGGCCCACCCCGCACCGGACGAGAGGCACGATCATCACCACCGCGACCCCCCGACGAACCCCGCGACCAGGCCTCGCTCCCCGCCGACGCATCACGTCCCTCCTCGCCGCCGGAACCGGCCTCGGCATCGTCCTCTCCGGCTTCGGCGCGCTCTCCGCATCGGCGGCCACGCCCTTCGACCCGGCCGAGCTGAGCTACCCGTACCCCTCGAACGCCACGTACGACTACGTGCCGATCATCGACCGGTTCACGCAGCTGCGGGCCGACCGCCCCGACATCATCGCCCTGAACGACGCGATGACCGTGACGATCAACCAGAATGCGACCGCCGAGCAGGTCGACCGCGCCATCGTCGACCAGTACGACGACATGTCCGTGTCGATGGCCGACGGACTCGGCGAGAACCTGGGTGCGATCTACCGCGACGCGCGTCTGGCGGGCGAGCTGCCCAAGACCGAGGCGCTGCTGGCGAAGAGCGGCGGGCTGGTCGGCTACTACTCGTCGTCGAACCCCGCGAAGGAGCACTTCGACTGGGACCGCCCCTACATCCGGTTCCCCGAGCTGCTGACCTACCGCGACAAGCCGGGCGGCGACGCGTGGGCCTCCACGTCGGGCGCCTACCCGAGCGGGCACACCTCGCAGGCGTACTGGCAGGGCACCTCGCTCGCCACGATGCTGCCGGAGCTCGCGCCGCAGATCCTGGCCCGCACCTCCGAGGCGGGGAACAACCGCATCGTGATGGCCGCGCACTACCCGCTCGACGTGATGAGCGGTCGCATGATGGGTCAGCACATCGTCGAGCGCCGGTGGTCGGACCCCGAATTCCGCACCCTGTTCGAGCAGGCGAGCACCGAGCTGCACCAGGTGCTCGAGGCGGGCTGCGGCGCGCCGCTCGCCGACTGCATCGCGGCCGACACCCCGTACCTGAGCGACGAGGAGGCGCTGGCCGTCTACCGAGACCGCCTCGGCTACGACTTCCCCCTGGTCGGCGCCGCCGGTGAGCCGATCACCGTGCCCGAGAACGCGGAGTCGCTGCTCATCACGAGCCACCCCGACCTCACCGCCGAGCAGCGTCGCCAGGTGCTCGCGCTGACCGCCGTCGACTCGGGTCGTCCGCTCGACGAGGGCGCCGAGGGCAGCTGGCAGCGGCTCGACCTCGCGGCGGCCATGTCGGCGTCGGTGACGGTCGCGGCCGACGGCACGGTCTCGCTGGTCGACCCGGCCGCGCCGCCGGTCGACCCTGCGCCCGTCGACCCCGCGCCGACGGACCCGGCACCGACAGACCCGGCGCCCGTGGACCCGGCTCCGGTCGACCCGGCTCCGGTCGACCCCGCACCCGTCGACCCGGCGCCCGCGGACCCGGCCGCGCCCGCGCCCGCGGATCCGACCGACCCGGCCGCGGTGCCCGCCGACGACGAGCAGGACGCCGGGGGCGCGGCGCAGCAGCCCGGACCCGGCACGTCCGCCGGTGACGACGTCGCTCTGGCCGACGACGGGTCGCTCGCCTACACGGGCTCGGAGTCGATCGCGGGCATCGTCGCCGCGGCGCTCGCGCTGATGGCGGCGGGCGCGGGGCTCATCGTCGCCCGGCGCCGACGCCTCCGCCGCCTCCGCTAGCGGCCCCCGGCCACGGTGGTCGGAAGACGCCCTCCGCCACGGCGCGCGAGGGCGTCTTCCGCCCACCCTCGGGCGGGGCGGGGCGGCTCGCGCGCGAGCGCACGGACTCGGCGGCGACTCAGCCCTGGCGCGCCACCGCGTGCTCGGCCTGCTCGCGGGTCAGGTCGGTGACTCCTCCGCAGTTCGTGCACTGGTTCGAGTACCGCGACGACACCGTGAACAGCGGGATGAAGAACAGCGTGAACTTCGTCGAGAGCTTCTCGACGCCCTGCGGCACGTTCTTGTCGCAGTAGCCGCAGATGAACACGACGGTCACGAGCAGCGAACGGCGGAGGGTCGTGCCGAAGAGGAGGAACATCGCTCGACCGTAGTCCAGCGGCCTCCGCGGACGTCGAGCGGCATCGAGGTGACGCATCAGGGGCCCTCGGCGGGGCGGGGAGCCCCCGACGGGTCACCTCGATGCACGTCGGCCGCGAGGCGAGGCCGGCCGAGTGCACGACGGGTGTTGCACGATCGTGACGACCCGCGCCTCCTCGGCTCGGTAGCGTCGGGGGCATGGGGAAGACGACACGACTTCGACAGGGCGTCATCGGCGGAATCGCGGCCGTGCTGCTGCTGACCGGGTGCACCGCAGGAGGCGCGGGTGACGACTCCGCGACCCCCGGCCCGACAGGCGGTGGCGACTCGACCCCCTCCGCCGGCGCCACGCCGTCGTCGACGCCTGCACCCGACGACTCGGCCGCCTCGCCGGTCACCGAGATCGACCTCGACTGCGCCGCCCTGCTCGACTCGGCCACCGCGAGCGCGCTGCAGCCCGAGTGGACTCCGCGCGACTACTACGCCCGCGCCGACGCCGTGCCCGCCGACTACGCGATCGCGCAGGAGGGCGGCCTGATCTGCACGTGGAACGACGGAGCCGCCTCCGACGGCAAGAACAACCCCGTGCCGGGCAGCGACTACACGGGGCTGCTCGTGCAGGTGCTGCCGCACGCCGCCGAGCAGTACGCGCAGCTGGTCGCCACCTACGGCGAGAAGACCGAACCCGACTGCTACGACAACATGAGCGTCGAGAACCAGGGGACCGCGGGCTGCACGCACGACATGCTGATCGGCGACACCTGGGTCAGCATGCTCGCGACCGGGCTCGTCGTGCCCGAGGGCGGCTCGAACGAGAAGGTCTTCGCGCCGGCCGTGCGCTCGGTCACCGACGCGGTCACCGCGGCCGACGTCTCGGACGACCCCTGGCCGCTCGGCGGGGCGCTGCCCGGCTTCACCTGCAACGCCGACGCCCCGATCGACGGAGCGGCGCTCGGCATCGACGACGAGGTGCAGCTCGTGCTGCCCGGCGGCGGGTACTCGATCTACGCGGCGGCCTGGCAGCGTGCGGCGGCCTCGAACTGCTTCGTGTCGGTCGCCGACGGCGGTGCCGACGCCGCGGTCGACTCGGTGGCCGACGAGAGCCTGCTGGTAGGAGGCGCGTGGGCGCTCGATCAGCGGCTCGAGTTCGGGCACGTCGACGCGTCGTCGGCGGTCGAGGTGCCGGGGCTCGCCTCGGGAGACCGCGCCTACCGCACCTGCGCCGAGACGTGCATCACCGACCTGGTGCTCGGCGACGACTGGGTGCGGCTGATCGTGCACCCGGTCGTGGTGCCCGACGTCGAGGCGGCCAGCGAGGCGCTCGCCGCCGACTACGTCGCCCGCGCAGCCGCGTAGCGCCGGCGCGCCCGCCGCGCGCACCGCGCGCGCCGCGGGCCGC
>NZ_JAXCWB010000023.1:0-10771 GCF_034045305.1 Frigoribacterium sp. CFBP9029 | reverse complement strand
CGCAGCGCGGCGCGGCCGCAGCGCGGCGCGGCCGCGGCGCGGCGCGGGTCAGCGGGCGGCGCGACCGCGCAGCATCCGGGCGAAGAACGCCGTCGCGAGACCCACCGCCACGAGCACGGCGGCGAGGCCGCTGACCACCTGCCCGACCGGGTAGGCGCCCGGCACGCCGAGCGTCACGAGCCCGATCGCGAAGCGGACCAGCGCCAGCGCGCCACCGGCCGTCAGCAGCGCCGAGGTGACGCGCGCGCTCGTGCGCGAGCTGCGGATGCCGCGCACGACGTGCGGCAGCAGCAGCGCGAAGATGTACGCGGGGTACGCCGTGGCGACCGTCGAGTACAGCCGCACGACCCCCTGGTCGAGGTCGACGGCGAGATCGGCGGCGCGACCCGTCGGCTCGGCCGCGACGAAGAGCAGCACCTCGACGACGAACACCGCCACGAAGACGAGCGCTCCGGGCAGCCCCGAGACGAGTCGCAGGGTGCGGGGCGCGTCGTAGGCGCGGGCGACCTGGGTGCCGGCGAGCAGCAGACCGGTGAAGAGCAGCAGCTTGGCGAGCAGGTCGGTCGCGTTCTCGAACGGCAGGAGGCGGTCGACGGCCTCGTAGACCGGCGGCGTGATCAGCGCGAAGGCCAGGGCGACGGTGAACGCCGAGGCGACGACGATCGGGTTGCGGCCGCGGATGGCGCCGGGGAGGCGCGTGAGGGCCAGGGCCGCCAGCACGGCGACCACGAGGAATGCGATGGTCATGTCACCCCAGGGTGTCTTGGATTCGGTGCGCCTGCTCGGTGTCGGCCGCGAGACGCCGCGCCTCGCGTTGCGCCGCGGCGAGACGATCGGCGACCAGGTCGTTCAGGTCGACGTCCGAGAGGCGGGTGAGCGCGTCGGATCTCGCGCCGCGCCTCCATCCTGCCTCCTCCAGCGTGAGAACACCTGCGGCGGCGAGCCCGCCCGTCCACGAGGTGCCGGCGATGAGGGCGATCTCGATCAGCTGCGACGGGCGGAGCTTCGGGGTGTTGATGGCCGCCGAGACGTTCGACGGCGCGATGCGCCAGCGCTCGGCGAGGGTCGCGCGGAGGCCGCCCGGGTCGACGGCGTCGATCCAGGTGCGGACGGAGCCGGGGAGGGGCGGGTCGCGCTGGTCGCGGACCCCGGCGAGTGCGTCGCGCGAGCCGGGCGCCTGCCGGTCGAGCAGCACGACGAGGGCGTCGGCGAGCTCGATCTGGGCCAGCACCTCGGCGGGTGTCGGGGCGGTCGGGCGACCGGCGAGGTCGGCGTAGCGGTCGAACGAGGTGAGCGCGTCGGCAGGCGCGACGCCGACCACGCGGGCCGCGGCGACGACCTGCGCCTCGGGCACCCGACCGCGCAGCAGCTGCGCCTGCAGGGTGCTGCGACTGACGCCGAGCGCCCGGGCGAGCGGGAGCGCGGCCGTCGGCAGACCGACGGACTCGGCCCAGGCCCGGAACTCGCCGGAGGGGAGCGACATGCGCCTCTCCTCTCGAGTGGGTGGGGCCCTGCGGCGTCGCGGATCGCCCGAGAGTGACGGACTTCTGTCATTCTCGCAGGAACTATGTATTCTTGACACCGGGGAAGCGCCGCGCACGGTCGATTGCCAGGGCATCAAGAGGGGTGCGTCACGGGGGTGATCGGCTCGACGACTGTAGTCGAGCCGGGACGGCCGAGACCGTGCGCGGGCGCTCCTGTCGACCCGCGCCTCCTCGGCTCCGGTGCCTTCTCGGCTCCGATGGGCCCGGCTGGCTCCGCTGCGCTACTGGAAGCTGAGGGTGTCGTCGGGCGCGATCGTCATGGCGTAGCTGACGGTGAAGGGGACGTCCTCGTCGATCGTGTAGGCGAGGCCGTCGAACAGCGACTGCGCCTGGACGACCAGGTGGGCCGTGCCCGGCGCCTCGTCGACCAGCCACTGCCCGGGCGTCGACGACGGCACCACGGCGACCGTCGGGTGCTCGACGATCGACCAGGCCGGCTCGTCGAGCAGCCGGTCGTCGACCTGCCGGCCGAACGGGCAGCCGGCGGGCAGCAGCACCTTCTGGGTGACGCACGACTCGTCGAGCTGGCGGTCGAGCTGCTTCTGCAGCACGGCCGCGAACGACGCGCGCGGCTCGACGTCGACCGCGACGGCCGTCGTCGAACCGACCGCCGACGCGCTGACCTCGACGGGGTCGGCGTGCAGGTAGGTGCTGTCGTGCGACAGCTCGAAGCGCGACGGCGCCAGCACCGTGAAGCGCGTCGTCACGTCGCCGCTCGTGGTCGTGACCTCGCGCCCGTCGACCTCGAAGCGGGGGTCGTTGCGCGGGGTGACGTCGATCGTGGCGGTCGGCTTCTGCTCGAAGCTCCACTGGTCGAAGAACAGGAACCGCTTGCCCGCCTCGCGCACCACGAACTGCGACTCGCCCGCGACGCCGTCGAGCGTGTAGGCGAGGGTGACCGTGCGCGTGCCGTCGCCGAGGGGCAGCTCGGACACCTCGCGCACGTCGTCGAGTCCGCCGAGCGACGGGACCTCGAGCAGGCTGTCGTCGAGATCGTCGGTGGGCTCGACGCCGGCGAGGGTCAGCGCGCTCGAGACGTCGCCGCGGTCGACGGCGTCCATGTAGCCGCGGGCGAAGCCGCCGGCGCTGTACACGGTCGCGTTCAGGGCGGCGACGGTCACGACGAACGCGACGACCACGAGGAGCGCCGCGCCTCCCCAGATCGCGACGAACGTCCGATTCCGTGAGGCGGGTCTCCTCTCCCCCACAGCAGAAGACATGCCCACAGTGTAGGTGGGCGCGGGTCACGGAACGCCGTGGAGTCGAGGAGGCGCGGGTAGATTGGATCCGCTCCCCGCGCCTCCTCGGTCCCTCCGGGCCTCGTCGAAAGGTCCCGTCCGCTCGTGCCCGTCGCCCTCTCCGCCGAACAGCAGGCCGTGTTCGACGCCATCGAGAACACGCGCGAGCACATCTTCGTCACCGGGCGAGCCGGCACCGGCAAGTCGACGCTGCTGAACCACCTGTCATGGAACACCGAGAAGCAGGTCGTCATCTGCGCGCCGACCGGCGTCGCGGCGCTGAACGTCGGCGGGCAGACGATCCACTCGCTGTTCCGTCTGTCGATCGGCCTGATCGCCGACCACGACATCGACCAGAAGCCCGAGCTGCGCAAGCTGCTGAACACCATCGACACCCTCGTGATCGACGAGGTCTCGATGGTGAACGCCGACCTGATGGACGCCATCGACCGGTCGCTCCGCCAGGCGCGGCAGCGCAGGTCCGAGCCGTTCGGCGGGGTGCAGGTCGTGCTGTTCGGCGACCCGTACCAGCTGCCGCCGGTGCCGGGCGACGCCGAAGAGCGCGCGTACTTCCGAGACAACTACCGCTCGATGTGGTTCTTCGACGCCCACGTGTGGGACGACGCGTCGCTGCGCATCTACGAGCTCGCGTTCATCCACCGGCAGACCGAGGGCGACTTCAAGGAGATGCTGAACGCCGTGCGGCACGGTCGGGTGACGGCCGAGATCGCCGGTCACCTCAACGGGGCGGGCGCCCGCCCCGTCCCCGCCGACTCCGACGCGATCACGCTCGCGACCCGCAACGACACCGTCAACCGCATCAACAAGGTCGAGCTCGAGCGGCTGCCCGGCAAGGTGCTGACCGCCAAGGCCGAGGTCAGCGGCGAGTTCGGCGGCAGGTCGTTCCCCGCCGACGAGGCCCTCGAGCTGAAGCGCGGTGCGCGGGTGATGTTCCTCCGCAACGACAGCGACCAGCGCTGGGTCAACGGCACGACCGGCACGGTGACGAAGGTGCGCGACACCGTGTTCGTCGAGGTCGACGGCGAAGAGCACGAGGTGCAGCCCGCCGTCTGGGAGAAGTACAGCTACAGCTACTCGCAGTCGACGAAGCAGCTCCGCAAGGACGTCGTCGCCGAGTTCACGCAGTTCCCGTTGCGGTTGGCCTGGGCGGTGACCATCCACAAGTCGCAGGGCAAGACCTACGACAGCGCGATCGTCGACCTCGGGTCGCGGGTGTTCAGCGCGGGGCAGACGTACGTGGCGCTCAGCCGCATCACGTCGCTCGAGGGGTTGTACCTGTCGCGCCCGCTGAGGCCCGCCGACATCATCGTCGACCTCGACGTGCGGCGGTTCATGAGCCAGGCGACGCGGGTGCCCGCGATCCGTGCTGCGGCGGACGCCGCCGAGAAGGCGGGCGACGAGGCCTGAGCGCAGCCGCGGTCGGCGCTACGCTGCCCCGGTCGGCGCTACGCGGCGGCGGCTTTCGCGGCGGCCAGCGCGACGAACAGCTCGGTGCTGAACTCGTAGGCGACTGCGACCTCGTCGAGCACGCGCTCGCGCGCCTCCGGGCTCCAGTCGACGGCGTCGAGCTGCTGGCGGTAGGTGGACTTGAACTGCTTCGGTGCGGCGATCTCGGCGAAGAGGAAGAACCCGACCCCGTTCGTGTCGAACCCGAACCGCCGCTGCATGATCTGGCGGATCAGCTGCCCGCCCGACAGGTCGCCGAGATAGCGCGTGTAGTGGTGCGCGATGAAGCCGCCGACCCACTCGGACGCCGACCGGATGCGCGCGCAGTAGTCGCTCGTGACGTCGAGCGGGCGGATGCGCGACCGCCAGTCGTCGCCCAGCAGGAACGCCAGGTCGGCCGTGATCGCGGGAAGCCGCGTCAGCGCCGGCGAGAGGAACGGAGCCGCCACCGCGTCGCCGGCGAATCCGGCCGCGACGGTCTCGAGCGCCTCGTACACGAAGAAGTGCTGGGCGAGCATCTCGATGTAGTCGTCGCGGGTGCCGCGCCCGGTCATCAGATCGGCCATGAACGTGCAGCCGATGTCGCCGGTGGCGCTCGACGCCGAGGTGCGCTCTCGCAGGGCCTGCGAGAAGGGGATGACGACGGACATCGCGGGCCCCTCCGTTCCATGAGTCGGTTAGGTGACCCTAACCATAGCGAGGGAGGCGCGTGACGGCTACGCCCCTCGGCGAAACGTCAGGCGATGCCGGGGGTCTCGCAGGGTCGGCGAAGGCGGTGATGAGACTCACCGAGCACCGTGCACACGACGATCGGCTACTACGCGTGGATGCGTAATAGCCGATCGTCACTTTCACCCCCCGAGACCCCGGGGCGACGTCGGCCCGAACCGACGACGCCCGAACCAGGGGGTCCTACCGAGGAGGCGCGGCTCAGCCCTCCGAGCTCAACGCCCGTCGTCTGCGGATCACGGCGCTGACCAGCAGCCCGATTCCGGCCAGCAGTGCGAGACCGCCGATCGTCAGCGGCACGGTCGACTCGGAACCGGTGAAGGCCAGGTTGCCGGAGTCGCCGTCATCACCGCCGAAGCGATCGCCGACCGGGAACGCGGGGCTGGTCGAGTCGGAGGGGGTGGGCACACCCGGTGTGGGCGAGTCCGACGGAACCGGCACACCAGGGGTGGGCGAGTCGGAGGGGGTGGGCACACCAGGCGTGGGCGAGTCCGACGGAGCCGGGACTCCCGGGGTGGGCGAGTCCGACGGGGCCGGGACGCCGGGCGTGGGCGAGTCGGACGGAGCCGGGACCTCGGGTGTGGGCTCCGGGGTCGGTCCGGGTGTGGGGCCGGGCGTCGGTCCGGGTGTGGGTCCAGGGGTCGGGCCCGCGGCCTCGTCGATGCCGACGACGTAGTCCACGCTGTCAGCCGGCGCCTCGCCGTTGTCGGCCGTGATGGTGACGGTCGTGCTGCCGGGGGTGGTGGGCGTGCCCGAGATGACACCGGTGTCGGAGTCGAGGGTCAGCCCGGCGGGCAGGGTGCCGCCGGTGACCGAGAAGGTGGGGGCCGGGTTGCCCGACGCCGTGACCTCGAACGAGTACGGCGTGCCGACGGTGCCGTCGGTGGGGTTGCCCGAGGTGATGACCGGAGCGGACGTCACGGACGGCTCGCCGGGAGGCGCGCAGTTCTGCGGCACGGTGATGGTGTTGGTGTCGAGGGTGACGGCGCCGGTCTGAGCCAGCAGACGACCGGAGACCGTCGCACCGGTGATCGCGGTGATCGACTGCTGGGCCAGGATCGTGCCCTGGAACTGCGCCGCGCTGCCGAGGGTCGCCGAGCTGCCCACCTGCCAGAAGACGTTGCACGAGCTCGCGCCGCCCGAGAAGGTCATGACCGTGTCCGACCCGATGGTCAGCGTGCTGGCGGCCTGGATGACGAAGACGGAGTCCGCGGCGCCGGTGAAGGCGAGGTCGCCGGTGTCGGCGAGGTCGACGGCGCCACCGGAGTACACGCCGGGTGTCAGCGTGCGGCCGTCGAGCTGGGTGATGTTGCTCTCCTGCGGCGTGAGGCTGCGGGCCACGCCGTAGGCGGTGGCCAGGTCGGCCTTGGCCTGACGGGCGGGTCCGTTGTTGACCTGCTGGGTGCCGCCGACGATGACGCCCGGGCCGCCGGTGAAGCCGGTGACGGACGTCCCCGGGCTGAGCCCGACGTTCCCCTGCACCACGCTCGTGCCGGTGTTCGTCACGGTCGAGCCGGCGAGGACTCCGTAGGTGGAGGCGGTGCGGAGGTTGACCGGGCCGTCGATGATCGTGTCGGCTTGAGCCGCGAGGCCGCCGGCGACGGTGAGAGCAGCGGCGACGCCGAGCACCAGCGCCGTACGGGCGAGTGGAAGGGGGGACGTCGTGCGGGCCATGGAGGCACCTGACTGAGAAGAGGAGGCACCTGATCACACGACTGGGTCATGCGGCGTTCCCCGTTACCTGAGGTATACGTGGCGCCGACGCCGATGACAATGCAATATCCGGATAACGAACTACTTGAATAATGTTCACAGTCGCACGTCAGGTAAGCGGCCCCCGATCGGGGGCCGCGATGCTCAGCGGCGGCGGTCGGCGCCGATCGCCGTCAGCACGAGCAGCCCGCCCACCACGAGGTGCGAGATGTGGTCGCCCAGGTTGAGGGCGAGGTAGTTCGCCTCGGTGCCCTCGACGAAGAAGCCGACCACGCCGAAGACCACGAAGACGAGACCGACGATCGCGCCGATCGACCTGGCGGCCGAGACGCCCGACGTGCCGCCGAGGACGAGCGCGGCGCCCGCGAGCACCCAGATCACGGCGAGGGCGGGGTTGACGTTCCAGATGCCGAGGAGGTTCGCCCCGGTCGTGTCGAAGAAGCCGCCCATGTCGGGCACCAGGAACCCGGCCACCCCGAGGAGCAGCACGATCGTGCCGAATGCGAGCGTGAGACCGCGGTTCGGCGACTCGCGGATGCTCGGGGCGGGAACGGTGCTCGTGGTCGTCATGAAGACATCCAAGCACCCCGGGGAGGCGCGCGCGAGCCGAGCGCGGACCGCATCGCCGGGTGCCATGATCGGACGATGAGCCCGACCCCCCTGCGCCTCGTCGTCGCGGTCAACCCGTCGGCGTCGTTCGGTCGGCGGAGCGACGTCGGCTCGTCGGTGGTCTCGGCGCTGACCCGCGCCGGGCACGACGTCACCGTGCTGCTCGAGCAGTCGTTCGACGACCTCGTCGTCGCAGCCCGCACGCAGCTCGCCACCTCGCCCGACGCCCTGATCGTCGTGGGCGGCGACGGCATGATGAACCTCGGCACGAACCTCGTCGCCGGCACGGACGTCCCCCTCGGGCTCGTCCCGACGGGCACCGGCAACGACATGGCCCGGGCCCTGGGGATCCCGCACGACGACAGCGATGCGGCCACGCGCCTCCTCGTCTCGCAGCTCGACCGGCCCGCCCGCGTCATCGACGCCGGCCGGGTCTCGCGCGGCGCGGACACGACCTGGTTCGCCTGCATGCTGTCGGCCGGGTTCGACGCCGTCGTCAACGAGCGCGCCAACCGCATGCGCCGCCCGAGGGGCCGCAGTCGCTACAACCTCGCCCTCTACCTCGAGCTGATCCGGCTGCAGCACCTCTCGTACCGGCTCGAGATCGACGGCGAGAGCATGCAGCTCGACGGCACCCTCGTCAGCGTCGGCAACGGCCGGTCGTTCGGCGGGGGCATCACCGTGCTGCCCGACGCCGAGCTCGACGACGGGCTGCTCGACGTGCTCGTGGTGGAGCGGCTCGGACGCCTGCAGTTCCTCCGGCTGTTCGGGCAGGTGGCCCGGGGCACGCACCTCGCCGACCCCCGCGTGCACGTGCACCGGGCGCGACGCGTCACGATCCACTCCGACGACGTCGCGGCGTACGCCGACGGCGAGCGGATCGGGTCGCTGCCCGTCACGGCCGAGGTCGTGCCGGGCGCGCTCCGGGTGCTCGCGCCCTCGTCGATGTGACGCGAAAGGGGCCTCGTCCGGCTCGGAACGCCCCCGTCGCGTCACCTCGATGCGGAACGCCCAGGAGGCGCGGGTCGACCCCGGCTCGCAACCACCGGTTCACGTGCGCAACACCTGTGGTCCGTACGGTCGACCGACCCCCGACGAAGGACCGTTCCCATGCGACCAGCCCGCCGCCCCTCCCCGCACGACGCGACCGGCGTCCGTGACGCGATCCGCGCCTCCTCGGCGACCCGCGCCTCCTCCACTCCCCGCGCCAGGCGGACCGCCCTCGCCGGCGCCGCCGGGCTGACCGGTCTCGGCCTCGTCGCCCTCGCCGCCGTCGGCCCCGCCGCCTCGGACCCCGCGGCGGCCGCGATCGTCGCCGCGCCCATCGCATCGTTCGCCGATCCCGACGCCTTCTCGATGGCACCCGTCGGCAGCTACGAGACGGGCGTGTTCGACCAGAGCGCCGCCGAGATCGTCGCGCACTACGCCGCCGACCAGCGCCTGCTCGTCGTGAACGCCGCAGCGGCCCGCGTCGAGGTGCTCGACGTCGCCGACCCGGCCGAGCCGACCAAGCTGTTCGACCTGCAGACGACGGGCGTGCTGTCGTCCGACGGCTCGGTGGTGCCCGCCGACGCCGTCGCGAACTCCGTGTCGGTGCGCGCCGACGGACTCGGCGCCGTCGCCGTCGAGTCGAGCCCCAAGACCGCCGCCGGCTGGATCGTCTTCTTCGACGCCGCGGGCGACGGCGAGGCCCTCGGAGCCGTGCGCGTCGGCGCCCTGCCCGACATGGTCGCCTTCTCACCCGACGGCACCCGACTGATCGTCGCCAACGAGGGCGAGCCGGCCGACGACTACACGGTCGACCCCGAGGGCACGATCAGCCTGATCGACGCCCCCGCGACGGTGTCCGTCCCGGCGCAGACCGCCGTGCGGACCGCCGACTTCCACGCCTTCGAGGCCGACGGCGCCACCCCGGTCGACCCCGCCGTGCGCATCTTCGGCGGTCGTGCCGACGCCGGCACCGTGACCGTCGCGGACCCGCTCGTGCGCCCGGTCTCCGAGAACCTCGAGCCCGAGTACGCGACCTTCTCGAGCGACGGCTCCACCGCGTGGGTGTCGCTGCAGGAGGCCAACGCCCTCGCGATCGTCGACGTCGCCACGGCGACCGTGACCGAGGTCGTCCCGCTCGGCACCGTCGACCGCTCGGTCGTCCCGTTCGACCCCTCCGACCGCGACGGCGCCGACGGCGGGCCGGCGATCTCGATCGGCACCTGGCCGGTGCAGGGCTACCTGATGCCCGACACGATCGACAGCTACGAGGCCGACGGCGACACCTACATCGTGACCGCGAACGAGGGCGACTCGCGCGACTGGTCCGCCTACAGCGAGGTCGCCCGGGTCAAGGACCTCGGCGACGTTGGACTCGCCCCGGTCTGCGACTCGATCGACCCCTCGCTGCTGACCGACGCCGGCCTCGGCCGCCTCAACATCACGACGGCCAACGGCCTCTCGGCCGATCGGAGCTGCTACGAGACGCTGTACACGTTCGGCGGCCGGTCGTTCAGCATCCTCGACGCCGCCGGCACGTCGGTCTTCGACTCCGGCGACGCCTTCGAGCAGCTGCTCGCCGAGGTCGCTCCCGAGTCGTTCAACTCGAACCACACCGCGACGGGCGTCGACGGTCGCAGCGACGACAAGGGCCCCGAGCCCGAGGGTGTCGCCCTGGGCGAGATCGACGGGCGGACGTACGCGTTCATCGGCTTCGAGCGCGTCGGCGGGATCGCCGTGTACGACGTGACCGAGCCGACCCGCGCCTCCTTCACCGCCTACGTCAACAACCGCGACCTCTCCGTCTCGGCGGAGGACGAGATCGACGACGGCGCCGACCCCGCCGACGTGCTGACCCGTGCCGGCGACCTCGGCCCCGAGGGGCTCGCCTTCGTCTCGGCCGCCGACTCGCCCACCGGCGAGCCGCTGCTGGCCGTCGGCAACGAGGTGTCGGGATCGACCACGATGTACGCGATCTCCGTGCCCGCCGCGGTCGAGCCGACCGTGCCGCCCGTCGACCCGAGCGCGCCTCCGGTCGACCCGACGGTGCCGCCGGTCGACCCCACCGTGCCGCCGACGACCGAGCCGGGCGACGGCTCCACGGCCGTGCCGCTGCCCACGCCCACGGGCGATGCGGGCGACCCGGGCGTCGACTCCGACGGTTCAGGAGGCGCGGCCGACGACACCGACGACGGTGCGCTGGCCTTCACCGGCTCCGACAACGCGTGGCTCGTGCTGCCCGTCGGTGCCGCGCTGCTCGCACTCGGCACCGGGCTGCTGCTGCTCGCCCGCCGGCGCCGCGCCTCCTCGAAGTAGGCCCTCTCGGACGGGATCGGCGAACCTGAGCGTCTTCTGTGTTCGCCGATCCCGTCCAATCCTTTCGCCGGAGGGTGGCGAATCCTTTTCATCCCCACCGGGAATCACAGAAAAGGACCTGATCATGAATGCTTTCTCCCGTAAGAAGATCACCAAGGTCGGACTCGG
>NZ_JAXCWB010000022.1:0-14558 GCF_034045305.1 Frigoribacterium sp. CFBP9029 | reverse complement strand
CGCCCCGCCCGACGACTGGCGCGGAGTCGTCGCCGCGCCGAGCCGACCGGCGCGCCGAGCCGACCGGCGCGCCGAGCCGACCGGCGCGCCGAGTCGACCGGCGCGCCGAGTCGACCGGCGTAGCCGCGGCCGGCGGCGCGTGCGCGACACCGGGTCTGCTGGCGGCGCGTGCGCGGCGTCGGCGCGGCTAGGGGCGCGTGCGCGACCGCTGGGTCAGCAGCACGAGCGACAGCGTCGTCAGCAGCATCGCTCCCCAGCCGCCCGCGAACGGACCGCCGTTCAGCTGCGAGACGTATGCGGCGGCGAGCATCAGGCCGCCGGTCACCGGGCTCAACGCGTACACGAGCGGAACGCTCAGCGGCGGTCGGACCCCGCCCCGTCGCACATCGACGCGCACCGCCACGATCATCGTGGTCAGGAAGAACGACAGCAGCGCCGACGACACGTAGAGCATCCGCGCGACCATGCCCGCCACGGGGCCGAGGGCGTCCGGAGTCACCGACAGGGCGCCGGCGAACGCGAGCACCCCGAACAAGCCGTGGACGACCGGCGAGAGCAGGTAGATCGTCCGCCGTGCGAGACCCGCGGGCAGGGGGACGACCGCGTCGGCCGGCTCCGCGAGCGCGCCCGCGTCCGCGTCCGCATCGGCGTCCGTCGCATCGAGCACGAGAGCGTCCGCCTCGACGGATCCGGACGCATCTCTCCGCAGTCGCATCCCCTGCGCTGCCCGTCGCTTCGTCGTCATCCCCACGGAGCCGAGCATAGGAGTCGCCCCGCACCTCGGCAATCCTCCCTAACGGGGACACGACCGGTCTCGCCCCGATACCGCCCGGTGCACGCGCGCATCACCCGTCGCGGCCACCCCGGCGGTCGACCGGGTGGTCGCCACCGCGCTACGCCCGCCGCTCCGCCCGCGAGCCCCGCCCGCAGCCCCTGCCTGTGAAGCTGCTGCGGACTCGGAGACCGGGCCGTCCTCGGCGGAATGCCCGCGCCTCCTCCGTGGTTCCGCTCGGGGTGCGCTCCGGCGCACGTCGACATCCGTCTATGAAAGGACTCACTGTGAGCCTGTTCTCCACCGCCACGTTCGGCGACCTCGTGCTCTCGAACCGCGTCACCATGGCGCCGCTGACCCGCGTCCGCGCCAGCGAGGGCGACGTCCCCGGCGACCTGCCGGTCGAGCACTACTCGCAGCGCGCCACGATGGGTCTCATCGTGACGGAGGGCACCTGGCCGACGCAGGAGGGCAAGGCGTACCCGGGGCAGCCCGGCATCGTCACCGACGAGCAGGTCGCCGGCTGGAAGCGCGTCGCCGACGCCGTGCACGCGAAGGGCGGCACGATCGTCATGCAGGTGATGCACGGCGGTCGCGTCACGCACACCGAGGTCACCGGCACCGAGCGCATCGTGGGCCCGAGCGCGGTCGCCATCGACGGCGTCGTCCGCACCCCCGACGGCAAGCGCGACTACCCCGTGCCCCACGCCCTCACCACCGAGGAGGTGCACCAGGTGATCGCAGACATCGTCACCGCCTCGAAGCGCGCCGTCCTCGAGGCCGGCCTCGACGGCGTCGAGCTGCACAGCGCCAACGGCTACCTGCTGCACGAGTTCCTGTCGCCCGTCTCGAACGTGCGCACCGACGAGTTCGGCGGCACCCCGGAGAACCGCGCGCGGCTCAGCATCGACACCGCGGTCGCCGTCGCCGACGCCATCGGCGCCGGTCGTGTGGGCATCCGCATCTCGCCGATGCACAACATCCAGGACGTCGTCGAGACCGACGTCGACGACGTCACCGCCACGTACGACGCCCTCGTCGACGGCCTCGCGCCGCTCGGCCTGTCGTACCTGAGCATCCTGCACGCCGACCCGCGCGGCGAGCTCGTGCAGCGACTCCGTCGCCGTTTCGACGGCAACGTCATCCTGAACAGCGGATTCGGCACCGTCACCGACCTGGCCGAGGCCCGCGACCTGGTCGAGAGCGGCTTCGCCGACGCCATCGCGGTGGGTCGCCTCGCGATCGCGAACCCCGACCTCGTCGCCCGCTGGGAGCGCGGCACCGAGCTGAACGAGCCCGACCCGAGCACGTTCTACGGCCCGGGCGCCGAGGGGTACACCGACTACCCGACGCTCGCGAGCGTCTCGAGCTAGTCGGCTCGGGTCCGCCCGCCCGCTCCACCCGCCGCCGCACCCGCACGGTGGTCAGAACCTGCCCTTCGCGTCGCGTGCGGGGGCGTCTCCTGCCCACCGTCCGGGATCCAGGCGTCTCGCCGCAGACGCCCGGGCGGCGGCGGATACGATCGACGGGCGGCACCGCACCGGCCGCGAGGAGAAGACCGTGACGAACTCGTACCTGCCGCCGCTGTTCGAGCAGCTGGCGGCCCGTCTGCGGCGCGCCCTGCCCGGCGTCGAGATCGACGGGCGTCCGTCCGACTACCTCGTCGGCGGTGCCGCTCTGCGCCTGCGTCTCGGCCACCGTCTCTACCTCGACCTCGCCGACGACGGCCGCGACTGGTTCGTCGCCGGTCTGTCGGCCGACTCCACCGGTGTGACCCCGGTCGCCGACCGCTCGGTCGAGCGCCTCGGGCTGCCGCTGCACAGCGATCAGGCGGTCGTCGTCGATGCCGTCGTCGCCTCGGTCGGACGCTGGGCCGAGGCGGTGGGGGCCGACGAGGCGGATGCGCCGGCCGTCCTCGCGCGCCGACCCGCGCCTCCTGCGATCCCCGCGCCCGCCGCCTTCGGGGCGCCGACGCCCGCCCCCTACGTGCCCCGCGACCGGGCCCACGGCCCCGACGGGTACTGGCAGCCGACGCCCGAGGGGTCGCCCAGCCCGCTGCGGCGGCGGCGGCCGCTCATCGCCATCGTCGCGGTGGTCGTGATCGTGATGCTCGGGCTGTCGTCCGTCGGCCTCATCGGGGCCGTGCGCGGCTTCGTCGACGCGGCGTCGAGCACCGGCGGCGGCACGGGCGCCGACGGCGGGTCGGGCGGCGGTGCGGACGGCAGCGGCTCGGGCACCCCCGTCGAGGACCTGCGACTGGGCGACTGCTTCTCGTTCGGCCAGGGCACCACCGGCGGGGTCGTCGTCGAGGTCGAACGACAGGACTGCACGACACCGCACGACAACGAGGTGTTCTTCGAAGACGAGGCGCCCGACGTCGAGTTCCCGGGCGATCAGGCCCTCAGCGAGGCCGCCGACCAGCTCTGCTACGACGCGTTCCCCGGGTTCGTGGGCGTCGAGTTCGAGGAGTCCGTGATCGGCTACGACTTCCTCCAGCCCACCGAAGAGGGCTGGAGTGCGGGCGACCGCATCATCAGCTGCTACCTCTACGTCGACGGCCAGACGCTGACGAGCAGCCTGCGCGGCTACGGCGGCTGACCGCCAGGGCCCCGAGGAGGCGCGGGTCGGCCCCGAGGAGGCGCGGCTCGGCCCCGTAGAATCGACCCACCGAGCACGTCGTCACCCGAGTCGACGCCGCAGCGAGAGGACGACGCGTGACGCTGGTCGATCGACTGTTCCGCCAAGACGACTGGCGGACCGTGCCGAACGCGATCACCCTGGTGCGCCTCCTGCTGCTGCCGGTGTTCATCGTGCTGATCGTCGACCGGCACTACTGGTCGTCGATGGTGGTCATCGCCGTCGTCTTCCTGACCGACTTCGTCGACGGCTTCGTCGCCCGCAAGACGAACTCGATCTCCGAGCTCGGCAAGTGGCTCGACCCGGTCGCCGACCGGCTGACCGTCATCGCCGTCGTGGCCGCCTTCGCACTCGGCGGGCTGCTGCCCTGGCCGGTCTTCGTGCTGATCCTGCTGCCCGACGTGCTGCTCAGCATCGTGTCGCTCGTCGCGTTCGGCGGGGCGTCGTTCCCGGTCACGTGGGTCGGCAAGGTGCGCACCGCGTTCATCTTCACGGGCCTGCTGCTGCTGCTCGTCGGGGTCGCCCTGGTCGACCAGGGGCGGGTCGACGGGGCCGCGGGGCTCGAGTCGGTCGGGCAGACGGTCGAGACGGTCGCCTCCGTCCTCCTCGTGATCGGACTGATCGGGCACTACGTCGCCGCGGTGATCTACGGGGTCGCCCTCGGCCGGCGCATGCGCGACCGCTAGGCAGCGAGGCGGTCGGCGCGGCAGCTGGCTGCGGCGCGGCACCGGCGGCGTAGCGTTCAGAGCATGACTCGCATCACCACACCGTTCACCGCCCGCAGCACCGCGCGCGAGGTCGTCGAGGGGCTCGACCTCGCCGGCACCCGCATCGTCGTCACCGGTGGAGCGTCGGGCATCGGCGTCGAGACCGCCCGTGCGCTGGTCGCCGCCGGAGCCGACGTCACCATCGCCGCCCGCAAGATGGACCAGGCCGAGGAGGTGCTGGCCGACATCCGCCGGTCCACCGACTCGGGCACGGTGCAGGCCGCCTACCTCGACCTGCAGAAGCGCGACACCCTGCAGGCCTTCGCCGACGACTGGCAGGGCCCGCTCGACGTGCTGATCGACAACGCCGGCGTCATGGCGACGCCCGAGACCCGCACCCCCGAGGGCTGGGAGCTGCAGTTCAGCAACAACCACCTCGGCCACTTCGCACTCGCGAACGCCCTGCGGGGTGCGCTGGTCGAGGGCGCCCAGGCGTCGGGATCCCCGTCGCGGCTGGTGTCGCTCAGCTCGACCGGTCACCACAGGTCGCCGGTCGTGTTCGACGACGTGATGTTCGAGCGCCGCGAGTACGACCCGTGGGCGGCGTACGGCCAGTCGAAGACGGCCAACTCGCTCTTCGCCGTCGGCGTCACGAGCCGCTGGGCCGACGACGGCGTGCTCGCGAACGCGGTGCACCCGGGTGGCATCATGACGCCGCTGCAGCGTCACCTGCCGAAGCAGGAGATGATCGACCGCGGCTGGATCGACGCCGACGGCACCCCCAACCCGGCGTTCAAGTCGACCGAGCAGGGCGCCGCGACGTCGGTGTTCGTCGCAGTGCACCCGCTCGTCGAGGGCGTCGGCGCCCGCTACTTCGAAGACGTGAACGAGGCCGAGCCCTTCAGCGACGACGCCCCCGGCCGCGGGGTGAAGGGCTACGCCCTCGACACCGAGCAGGCCGACCGCCTCTGGGGCCTCAGCGAGCAGCTGCTCGGCTAGTCCGCGCTGCGCTGCGCCGCGCCGGCGATCGAGGTGACCCGGAAAGGGTCTCCGGAGGCACCGGACTACCCTTTCGGGTCACCTCGGTGCAGGTCGGTTTCGCACCTGGCGATCGAGGTGACCCGAAGGGTGTCCTTGAAGGCACCGGACTACCCTTCCGGGTCACCTCGATGCCGGTCAGTTTCGCACCTCGGCGTGCCGGTCAGCTCTGGGCGAGCTGGGGGTAGACCGCCTCGAGCGGGGCCGAGAGGCCGGCCTTGAGCTGACGGGACGTGTCGTCGGCCAAGACCTCGTGCTGGCCCGCCTCGGTCGCGTCGAAGACCTGCGCGACGAGGTCGGCCGGGTCGGTCTTCGCGTCGGTGACGCCGGCGGCCATCGCCGTGTCGACGTAACCGACGTGCACGCCGACGACCTGCACCCCGGCGGGCTGCAGCTCGAGCCGCAGCGAGTTGGTCGCCGACCAGAGCGCAGCCTTCGTCGCCGAGTAGATGCCGGCCACGGCGAACCACGAGAGCGCGGAGTGGATGTCGATGATCGCCGTGCCGCCGCCGCGGGCTGCGAGGAGCGGCGCGTAGGCCCGGGCGAGGAACAGCGGGCCGAAGAAGTTCGTCTCGACGTTGGCGCGGATCTCGTCGTCGGTGTGGCTCAGGATGCCCGGTGTGGGGGCGTTCGCGCCGGCGTTGTTGATCAGGACGGTGACGTCGGGGGCGGCTTCCACGACCGCGGCGATGGACGCGGGGTCGGTGACGTCGAGCGTGAGCGGCACGACGCGCTCGTCGTCCCAGGTGCGCGGGGTGCGAGCGGTGGCGTAGACCTTGGCGGCCCCGCGGGCGAGTGCGGCCTCGACGAACCGGGTGCCGATGCCCCCGTTCGCTCCGGTGACGAGTACGACGGCGTTGGTGAGAGAGGTCATGAGGGTCTTCCTGTCGATGATGCGAAGATGGGGCGGCCCCGATCGGACCGCCTCGGACTGACTACTGTCATAATCGAGTGCAGTCAGTTTCTATTCCAGGAGAATCCATGTCGTCGACATCCGCGCCGTCCGGTCGGCGTGAGCGCAACAAGCAGGAGAAGCTCGAGCGCATCACCCGAGCCGCCTCCGACCTGTTCGCCCAGCACGGCGTCGACGACGTCACGACGCAGCAGATCGCCGAGGCGGCCGACATCGGCGCCGGCACGCTGTTCCTCTACGCGAAGACGAAGGGCGAGCTGCTGCTGCTCGCGCAGAACGACAACTACTCCCGCTCGCTCGAACGCGGCCGCGTCGCCGCCGCGGAGGCCACGACCACGCTCGACGCCGTGCTGGCGGTCGTCACGCCGATCGTCGAGTGCAACCGGGCTCAGGTCGAGAACGGCCGCACGTATCTGCGCGAGATGGTGTTCGGCGACCCTGCCGAGCCGCACCATGCCGAGGCCCTCTCGATCGTCGCCCGGACTGAGGCGCTGCTCACCGAGGTGATCGCCGACCGGTCGGGCGTCGAGGCCGCGCAGGCGGCGACGCTGGCCCACGTCGTGTCGGCCGTCCAGCTCGTCGCGATGGCCTCGGCGGTCGACGAGGCGACGACCGTCGCAGAGGTCGTGGCCACGATCAGCGCGCAGCTCGAGGTCGTGCTGCCGCGCTGAGGTGCCTCCGGCAGGGCGCTGAGCGCAGCTGGATCGGACCCGGTCACGCCCCGGTGACGACGGCCTTGCCGCGGATGCTGCTCGTGCCGAGCGCCGAGAGCGCCGCCGGTGTCTCGGCGAAGGCGAAGGTCGCCCCGACGACGGGTCGGATGGAGCCCGACTCGACCAGCGCGGCGATCTCGCGCAGCTGTCGTCCGTCGGCGCGCATGAAGAGGAACTCGTAGGTCACGCCGAGCTTGCGGGCCTTGCTGCGGACGCTGCGGCTGAGGCCGGCGATGACGAGTCGGAGCGCGGGGTTCAGTCGGGCCTGCTTCGCGAACGCGGGGTCGGGCGGGCCGTTGATGCCGACCACCTTGCCACCGGGTCGCAGAACGCGCAGCGACTTCTCGAGGTTCTCGCCGCCGAGGCTGTCGAGCACGAAGTCGTACCCCGACAGCTCGGTCGCGAAGTCCTGGCTGCGGTAGTCGACGACGACGTCGGCGCCCAGCTCTCGGACGAAGTCGGCGTTCGCCGAGGAGGCGGTGGTCGCCACGGTCGCGCCGAGGTGCTTCGCGAGCTGGATCGCGATGGACCCGACGCCACCCGACCCTGCGTGGATCAGCACCTTCTGCCCGGGGCCGACCCGTCCCTTCTCGACGAGGGCCTGCCACGCCGTCAGGGCGACCAGCGGCAGCGAGGCGGCCTCGACCGGGCTGATGGTCGACGGCGCGATGGCGACGTCGGCCTCGTCGACCGCGATGCGCTCGGCGAACGTGCCGATGCGGGGGTCGCGCGGGCGGGCGAAGACCTCGTCACCGGGCTTGACCGACCGCACCTTCGCCCCGACGCCGATCACCGTGCCGGCGACGTCGTGGCCGAGGGTGAAGGGGGTCTTGTACGGCAGGATCAGCTTGAACTCGCCCTTGCGGATCTTCTCGTCGAGCTGGTTCAAACCTGCGGCCACGACCTTGACCAGGACGTCGTGGTCGCCGACGACGGGTTCGGCGACATCCGCCTCGTGCAGAGGCTGCTTGTACTGGTCGACGATGAACGCTCGCATGGGGTGTCTCCTGACGTGGAGGTCGATATGACCACGCTCAACACTGAGTCAACTCAGTAGCATTGTCAAGACCGGCAGCAAAATCACACGACGAGAACGCGTCCGCAGACGAAGAAGACCCCGGTGCGCGCACCGGGGTCTTCTTCTCGTGAGGGCGGCGACCGAACCTCAGGGGCTCGGGTCGACCGACCTCAGCGGTTGAGCTTGGAGGCCTTCTTGACGGCCGCCTTGCGCGCCTTCGCGACGTCCTTCTTCGCGACGGCGCGTGCCTTCTTCACCTTGGGGTCGTTCCAGAACGAGTCGAGGTAGTTCGAGATCTGCTTGTAGCGACCCTTGCCGGCCTTGGCTCCGTAGGTGTACGCGATGAACGCGATGACGGCGATGACGAGGTAACGGAAACGCATGGGGTCCTCCCGGTGGGCGATCTGTGGTCGGTACGACGCTAGTCCTCCGGGCTGTGCGGATGTCCGCCGACGCCTCGGCGACCCTCTCCGGAGCCGGCCGCCGGGCCGCCGCCACACCGCGCCGCACCGCGCAACACCCCCGCCCTCGACCGGAAACACCCCCGCAACACCCCGTCGGTACCGTCGAGCGCATGGGCGACCTCTTCAGTGGTTACGGCGATACTCGGGGCGGCGCGCACAGCGGCTCGCACAGCGGCGCGCACAGCCGCGCGCACGACGGCGCCCGCGGCAGCGCACGCGGTGGCACCCGCACGACCGGCACCGCCGCCAGCACCCGCACCCCGCCCCGCGCGTGGGACGAGATGTTCGACACCGACGGCCAGGCCCGCAGCGCCTACGCCGACATCCACGCGACCCTCGAGGCCATGACGCAGGACGACCTGCGCGGTCGGACGGCGGCGCTCGCCGACTCGTACCTCGCCCAGGGCGTCACCTTCGACTTCGCGGGGGAGGAGCGCCCGTTCCCCCTCGACGCCGTGCCGCGGGTGGTCGAGCACGACGAGTGGTCGGGGGTCGAGGCCGGCATCGCGCAGCGGGTCAAGGCGCTCGAGGCGTTCCTGGCCGACGTCTACGGGCCGCAGCGCGCGGTGGCCGACGGGGTCATCCCCGCGAGCCTCCTGACCTCGTCGAGTCACTTCCACCGTCAGGCGGCGGGCATCGAGCCCGCCAACGGCGTGCGGATCCAGGTGTCGGGCATCGACCTGATCCGCGACGAGGCGGGCGCCTGGTGCGTGCTCGAAGACAACGTGCGGGTGCCGAGCGGCGTCAGCTACGTCATCTCGAACCGTCGCGTCATGGCGCAGACCCTGCCCGAGCTGTTCGTCTCGATGCGCGTGCGGCCCGTCGGCGACTACCCCAACCGCCTCCTCTCGGCTCTGAAGAAGAGCGCGCCGTCGGGCGTCGACGAGCCCACCGTCGTCGTGCTGACCCCCGGCGTCTTCAACTCGGCCTACTACGAGCACACCCTGCTGGCCCGTCTGATGGGCGTCGAGCTGGTCGAGGGCCGCGACCTCTACTGCTCGGGCGGCCGGGTGTTCATGCGCACCACCGGCGGCCCCGAGCGCGTCGACGTCATCTACCGGCGGGTCGACGACGAGTTCCTCGACCCGCTGCAGTTCCGGGCCGACTCCGTGCTGGGTTCGCCGGGCCTCCTGATGGCCGCCCGCCTCGGCACGGTGACGATCGCCAACGCGGTGGGCAACGGCGTCGCCGACGACAAGCTCGTGTACACGTACCTGCCCGAGCTGATCCGCTACTACCTCGGCGAGGAGGCGCTGCTGCCGAACGTCCGCACCTGGCGTCTCGAAGACCCGGGCGCTCTCGACGAGGTGCTCGACCGGCT
This sequence comes from Frigoribacterium sp. CFBP9029, assembly GCF_034045305.1. Taxonomy (NCBI): domain Bacteria; kingdom Bacillati; phylum Actinomycetota; class Actinomycetes; order Micrococcales; family Microbacteriaceae; genus Frigoribacterium; species Frigoribacterium sp. CFBP9029. Next base: position 4,975 of record NZ_JAXCWB010000022.1, on the reverse strand, counting down.
CGACGAGCTGGTCGTCAAGCCGGTGGACGGCTCGGGCGGCAAGGGGCTGGTCGTCGGCCCGGCCGCGAGCCGACGCGAGCTCGACGTGCTGCGCGCGCAGCTGCTGGCCGACCCGCGCGGCTGGATCGCGCAGCCGGTCGTGCAGCTGAGCACCATCCCCACCCTCGTCGACGAGGGGCTCCGCGCCCGGCACGCCGACCTGCGGCCCTTCGCCGTGCACGACGGCGACGACGTCTGGGTGCTGCCCGGCGGTCTGACCCGGGTCGCCCTGCCCGAAGGCGAGCTGGTCGTCAACAGCAGCCAGGGCGGCGGCTCGAAGGACACCTGGATCGTCGGCGGCGACGTCAACGCCTGGGCCGGCCACGACGTCAGCGCCCTGATCGCCGAGCAGACGACGCCGACGCAGTCCATCCCGATCATCGCCGACGCCTCGCCGCACGGCGACCACAGCCCCGATCACGCCCCTCAGGACGACCCGCGGAACGACCAGCAGGCCCAGCAGCAGCAGGAGCACGAGCAGCAGCAGCAGCAACAGCGACGAGCCGAGGAGGCGCGGGTCGGTTCACGAGACCGACCCGCGCCTCCTGCGGGCCCCCGCTCCGATCTCGGGGCACCCACTTCGGAAGGAACCCCATGCTGAGCCGCATCGCCGAGAGCCTGTTCTGGATCGGCCGGTACATCGAGCGCTCCGACGGCACCGCGCGGATCCTCGACGTGCACCTCCAGCTGCTGCTCGAGGATCCGTGGATCGAGGAGGACACCGCCTGCCGCAGCCTCCTCGCCGTCATGGGCAGCGAGGCCCCCGCCGACGTGTCGCTGACCCGGGGCGACGTGCTCTCGATGCTCGCCGTCGACCGGCACAACCCGGCGTCGATCGCGTACTCGCTCGGCGCCGCCCGCGAGAACGCCCGCCGGGCCCGCGAGATCGTCTCGACCGAGCTGTGGGAGTGCCTGAACACCACCCGCGCCCGCATGCCCCGCAAGGTCGCGGACGACAAGGTGCACGAGTTCTTCGCCTGGGTGCGCGAACGCAGCGCCCTCGCCGTGGGCATCATCGAGTCGGCCACGAGTCGCGACGAGGTGTGGCAGTTCTTCACCCTCGGGCGTTCCATCGAGCGCGCCGACATGACGGCCCGGCTGCTCGCCACCCGCACGCTGACCGAGGCGTCGGGGCCGTCGTGGACGACGATCCTCCGCTCGTGCGGCGCCTACGAGGCGTACCTCCGCACCTACAAGGGGGTGCCGAGCGCGCGCAACGCGGCGGAGTTCCTGCTGCTCGACCGGCTCTTCCCCCGCAGCGTCCTGTTCGCGATCAGCCGTGCCGAGGCCTGCCTCCGCGAGGTCGAGCCCGCGAACCATCGTGTGGCGGCGTCGGACAGCGGGGTGCGCATCCTCGGTCAGATGCGCAGCGAGCTCGAGTACAAGCCGATCGGGCGGATCCTCGACGACCTGCCCGGTCAGATGGACGTCGTGCAGGAGGCGACCAGCGCGGCGTCGGAGGCGATCCGTCAGCGGTACTTCCCGACCAGCGCCGCACCCACCTGGGTGGGTGGTCGGTCGTGAGTCGTCTGCGCATCAGGCACCAGACCGGGTTCTCGTACCTCGGCGAGGCCGTCGCGAGCTACAACGAGGCGCGCATGCTGCCCGCGCACACCGAGGGGCAGTTCGTCATCTCATCGCACCTGCGCATCGAGCCGGTCGCCGCGACCCACGAGTACGTCGACTACTGGGGCACCCGGGTGTCGTCGTTCGAGGTGCTGCTGCCGCACCGCCAGCTCTCGCTGACGGCCACGTCGCTGGTCGAGGTGCGACCCGTCGTGCACCCCGACTCCGCGATGGACTGGCACGAACTGGCCGAGGTCGCCGGCGCCACCACCGAGTTCGTCGAGCACCTCGAGCAGACGCCGCTGACGACGCCGCCCGACGACCTCGTCGCCCTCGCGCGCGAGATCTCGGCGACCGCCTCGTCGCCCTGCGCCGCGGGGCTCGCGATCTGCGAACGCCTCGGCGACGCCGTGGCCTACCTGCCGGGGGTCACCAACGTGAAGACGACGGCCTCGGAGGCGTGGGAGGCGCGGGCCGGGGTCTGCCAGGACATCGCCCACATCACGGTGGGCGCGTTGCGAGCCGCCGGCATCCCCGCCCGATACGTCAGCGGGTACCTGCACCCGAAGCCGAACGCCGAGCTGCGCGAGACGGTGACGGGGGAGTCGCACGCCTGGGTCGAGTACTTCTGCGGCTCGTGGCACGGCTACGACCCGACCAACCTGATCGACATCGGGGAGCGGCACGTGATCGTCGGCCAGGGGCGCGACTACCGCGACGTGCCGCCGCTGCGCGGGGTGTACGCCGGGTCGTCGAACTCGAAGCTGTTCGTGACGGTGGAGATCACCCGCGAGGCGTGAGGGCCGGCGGGTCGGGGGGCTCGGGGAGGGCGGTGCCGGTGCTGTTGCTGTTGCTGTTGCTGTTGCTGTTGCTGGTGCTGGTGCTGGTGCCGGTGGCGGTGCTCGTGCTGCCCGGTCGGGTCGTGGTGGCGAGCTCGGCGTCGAGCGGACGCAGGCTCGGGTGGTTCGCGACCCCGTCGAGGCCGTGGGTGCCGAAGAGGGTCATGACGGCGGCGATCGGGGCGTCGACGCCCCGCAGACGCAGCGGCGAGGTGATGCCGTCGAACTCGCAGACGAGGGCCCAGTCGCCGACCTCGGGGTAGACGGCCGTCATCGCCGAGTAGTGGAAGCTGACCCACTGCCCGCCCGCCAGGCAGATCAGACGCTGGTTCGACACCACGAGACGGACGTCCTGGTGCTCGCGCCACTGGTCGCGGGCCTGCGCCTCGGCCGATCGCCGAGCCGCGGCGTTGCTCAGCGTCGAGACGGCGAGCCCGGCGAGCACGAACGCGGGGCTGCCGACGAAGAACCTGCTGCCCCCGCCCTGAGCGACGGTCTGACCGTAGTAGCGCTCGTACTCGACCCCCACGCTGTAGAAGAAGACCTCGCCCGGCTGCGGCACGACCTCCCAGACGGGGATGGTCTGCGGCACCTGCTGATCGAGCAGCGCCCGGCGGAGGCGTCGCGCCTCGGCCCAGGCGGCCTCGCTCGCGCTCGCGCGGTCGACCCTGACGAGCGCGGCGCTGCGCTCGGATCGCGTGTAGCGCCCGGTGCGGTGACGCCAGTCGCGGAAGGTGCGCATCGCGCCACGCACGGTCAGCACGACCGCGACGACCACGCACATAGGGATGGCGAGCACGACGGCGAGCGAGGCGATGCTCGACCCGAGGGTCGCGCCGATGGTCGACGAGGAGGTGCCAATGCCCGTGCCTGCGCTCGTGCTCGAGGTGATGGCGCCGGCGATCAGGGGCAGCACCACGACGGCCAGCACGCCGGCGGCGAGGGGGATGATCCAGCGAAGGTGGCGCCTCATGCCCGCGAGTCTAGGGCGGGCTGCCGGGCGGTCTCTCGGCGGTTCGGCGGGTTCCCGTCATCCGTGGCGGGTCAGCGCTGACCCGCCGCCGATGACGGGAACCCGCCGAACCCCGAGTAGCTCAACTCAGCGCAGCGCAGTGCAAAGCGGCTCAGCGCAGCGCAGCGCGGCTCAGCAGGCGGTGTACGCGTAGGCCGGGTCGTCGGCCGGCACGAGGTCGCGGTCGCGCACGATCGTCGTGGGCGTCGGGTCGAGCGCGGCGACGCGGTCGCACACCTCGGCGGCCGTGCCCCGCAGGTCGTCGGTGTACTCGACGTCGAACACCAGCGCGCCGTACACGTCGGTGAACGTGTCGCACTCGTCGAAGAGATCGCACTCCTCCGTGATCGCGAAGTCGTAGCCGATCTCGTCTCGACCGCGGGCGCCGAGATCGGCCGTGTTCTTCTGCGCGGCCGCCAGACCGACCTCATGGGCCTCGGCGACGAGCAGCGTCGCGTAGGCGACCGCGTCGTCTTCGTCGAACGCGCCGTCGGAGCGGGTCCACGAGTCGAGGTTGTCGAACTCCACCGCCTGGTAGCCGGCGTCGGCGCAGCCGTCGATGCTGGTCGCCAGGCGGGCGGCGATCGCCTGACGGTTCGGGTCGGTCGCGATGTCGAGGATGTGCTCGTCGGGCCAGTTCGGGTCGACCAGCGGTTCGCCGCCGGGCAGTCGCACGAGCAGATCGCTCGGCCAGTCGACGCCCGGCTGGGTCTGGAATCCGTTCACGTAGCAGATGCCGTAGGCGCCGTCGGCGGGTTCGTCGGTGCTGTCTCGTGCGACGACCGAGGCTCCGTCGGGGACGGCCGACGCGCCTCCTAACTGGTAATCGAAGCCTGCACCGGCCGGGGGCAGGGCGACCTCGGAGGAGGAGGCGCTGGCCGCACCGTCACCCGACCCCGTCGAGCAGGCGGTCACCCCGAGCACGAGCACGGCGCAGGTCGCGAGAGCGGCCCCGAAGCGGGCGGATCGGCGGGTCGAGCGGACCCGGGCGAGGCTGCGAGGAGAGGTCGGTTCGATGGCGTTCGGCACGAGCCGAGCCTAGGTCACGACGACGAGCCGCCGTCGGGGTCGACGGCTGACCTGTGGAGTCAGCGCTGTCGGGCGCCGGAGCCGGTCGGCGTCTCGGCGGTCGGCGGCTGCTCCGCCGGACGCTGCTCCGCCGAACGCTGGCCCACGGGACGCTGCGCAGCAGGACGCGGCTCCGCAGGACGCTGCGCAGCAGGACGCGGCGACACGGGAGGCAGGTTCGCCGGGCGCAGCGTCGTGGGTGACGGCGTCGTCGGCGAATGGCGGTCGGCGAGGAACCTCGCGCGGGCGCTGGTCAGGGCCTCCTCGCGCTCGAGGTCGCGCTGGCGGTCGACCTCACGCGCGGCGGCGAGGGCGCGGGCGTTCTCGCGGGCACGGGCCGCAGCGGCCGAGGAGGCGCGGCGCATGCCATCCCCCGTGGCGCGCGCCCCGGCGGGGGTCGCGGCCCCGGCGGCCCGGCTGCTGCTGCGGGGGCGGGCCCACCCCCCCCTGG
>NZ_JAXCWB010000021.1:0-19100 GCF_034045305.1 Frigoribacterium sp. CFBP9029 | reverse complement strand
GCCCCTGCGGCCGGTGCCCCGCCGCCCCTGCGGCCGGTGCCCCGCCGCCCTCCGGCCGGCGCAGCGCTGCCCGCTGCCGGCGCCACCCCCGCCCGGCGCCGCCCCGTATGCGTCGGCAACTCCTGCTTTCTGCGCCGCGGCGCCTCTCGAGCCACCGAGGACGGCGCTTCGGGCGCGACACGCAGGAGTTGCCCACGGCGGAGGCTGTCGAAGCGGCGGCAACCCTTTCCAACCGAATTCCGACCGCGCAGTGGGCGCACGAACCCGCAACTCGAACGACAGCCCCGGGCGAGCGTCCGGCCCCGTCCGCCGAGACGGCATCTCGCGTCGGCAACTCCTCCTGTGTGCAGCTCACGCCGCCGCCGAACGGCGTGTCGCCCCGGCGAGCGGCAGCGAGCAGGAGTTGCCGGCCGGCGGGTCGGGATCGGGGTCGCGTCGCTGAGAGCGGCTTCGGCGGAGAGTCCTCCACAGTCGCCCATCCCGGCACTTCGTCCACAGCTGTGGGCTGAGTCGGGGCACTGAGGCCCGCCACGGCAGCAGCATCGCGTCATGACCACGATCGCCGAACTCGTCTCCGCTCACGGCGGGCTACTCCACAAGCACGCCCTCGTCGCCGAAGGGGCCACCGACCGGCACCTGACCGCCGCTGTCCGCTTCGGCGGAGTCCGCAGACCGAGGCGCGGCTGGTACTCGACCTGGAAGCCGGACGACCCGCGGTACATCGCGGTCGCCGTAGGCGGTCGACTCACCGGCGCTTCGGCGCTCCATCAACTGGGTGCGTGGATGTGGCATCGGCCGAAGATCACCGTCTCGGTCCCAGAGTCCGCCTCTCGACTCCGTCGCAGAAGCGGCGTGAGGGTGGCCTGGGATCCCGTCGAGCTCTCGACGCGCGGGACGACCTGGTCGGTGGACCCCCGAGACGCGCTCGCGCGGGCCGTGGTCGAGGCCGACAGTCTGGAGGACGCCGTCATCCTCGTCGACTGGGCACGTCAGCGAGGCGTTCTCGTCGACGACGACGACGCCCGTGAGGTGCTCTCGCGCAGGAGAGCCGACGCAGCCGGTCTGGCCGAATGGAGCGATGGCCGGGCGGAGAGCATCCTGGAGAGCGCCGCGGGGACGCGACTGCGGCTCGCCGGGCGAGAGATCCGGAGGCAGGTGCCGGTTGGTCCCCGTGGGGAGCGCATCGACATCGTCGTCGACGGGGTGGTGGCGCTCGAGACGGACGGTCGTGAGACCCACGCATCCCGTTTCGACAAGGACCGCCTGAAAGACGCGACCATGATCCTCGCCGGATTCCTCCCGATGCGTGCCAGCACCTCGATGGTTCGAGACCGGTGGCCGCTGGTCGCCGCTGTCGTCGACGCGTTGGCGTCGCAGCCCCTCCGGGCGGCCGACGATGTCGAGATCGGTGAGTCCTCACTGCCGCGGGTGCTGCCGGGGAGGGGTCGGAGGAAGTGGCGCCTCGGCAGGAGCCGGCGGCGCCGCAGACAGGAGTCGCCGTGGCGCGGCGGGCGGGGGCTGCCGGCGGTGGCGGGCCCCTCGGCGTAGAAGGCGGCGACACCGGGCGCGCAGCCGCAGCAGGGCGCGCCTCGGCGCGGGAATGCAGGGCGCGCCCCGGCGCGGGAATGCAGGGCGCGCTTCGGCGCGGGAATGCAGGGCGCGGCCCGATGGTTCGGCCCGTGTGACTGATACGCAGAACCGGGCCGTGAAGGTCGACATCTGGTCCGACATCGCCTGCCCCTGGTGCTTCATCGGCAAGCGCAAGTTCGAAGACGCGGTGGCGCGCTACGGCGGCCCCGTCGAGGTCGAGTACCACTCGTTCGAGCTCTCACCCGACACCCCCGTCGACTTCGAGGGTGACGAGGTGAAGTTCCTCGCCGACCACAAGGGCATGCCCGCCGATCAGGTGCGGGGGATGCTCGACAACGTCACCGGGATCGCCGCCGAGGTGGGTCTCCAGTACGACTTCGGCAAGCTGCGTCATACGAACACCGTCAAGGCGCACGAGCTCCTGCACTTCGCGAAGGCGAACGGCCTGCAGCGGGAGATGAAGGAGCGCCTGCTCGCCGCCTACTTCGAGGAGGGCCGCCAACTCGGGCGCATCGACGAGCTGGTCGACCTCGCCACGGAGGTCGGTCTCGACGCCGACGCCGCCCGTGCCGCCCTCGACGACGGGCGCTTCGAACCCGACGTCCGAGCCGACCAGGCCCAGGCGCAGGCTTTCGGCATCACGGGGGTCCCGTTCTTCGTGCTCGAAGGCAAGTACGGCATCTCGGGGGCCCAGGCGCCCGAGATGTTCCTCCAGGCCCTCCAGCAGGTGGGCGCGGAGGTCTCAGCGTGACCGACCGGGCCACGACAGCCCCGCAGTCGCCGTCGAGCGGGGAGCCGTCTGCCGCGGCGGCCACCCCAGCGGCGGCCACCCCAGCGGCGGCGGCCCCGGCCGCGGGCACCCCAGCGTCGACGTTCACCATGCTGGGCGCCCCCGACGCGGTGGCCTGCGAGGGCGACGCCTGCCTGCTGCCCGTCCGCTGACCGGCACGAGACCAGGTCGCCAGCCGAGGAGGCGCGGCGTCAGTCGCTGATGTCCGCCACGGTCGCGTCGTACCCGGCTATCAGGGCGTCGGCGTCGACGAACGCGCTGTAGCCGTGCTCGCCCGCGCCCAGGGCGACGCGGAGTCCGACGATGCGCTCGTCGGCGTAGACGGGCCAGGCCGTCGTGCTGCCGAGCGGGGTGATGGTTCCGCGTTCGTAACCGGTGGCCTCGAGGGCGATCTCGGGGCGGGGGAGCGACAGCTTGTTGACGCCGACGACGGCGCGCAGTTTTGACCACGAGATCTGACGGTCGCCGGGCACCAGGGCGAAGAGGAACGAGCCGTCGTGTCGTTTCACGACGAGGCTCTTGACGATGTCCGACGGGGTCAGCCCGAGTAGATCCGCCGCCGCCTCGAGACTGTCGGCCTCCGGTCGCGACACGACCTCCACAGCCACGCCGTGCGCCGCGGCATCCACCTCGACCCGCTGTCGTCCTGTCGGTCCGCCGTCGCTCATGGGAGAATCGTACCGATGTCCATTTCCACTCTGCCCTCCCGTGGCCTGTCGATCGGTCCGATCGAGGTCGCCTCGCCCGTCGTGCTCGCTCCGATGGCGGGCATCACGAACACGGCCTATCGCCGTCTGTGCCGCGAGTACGGTGCCGGTCTCTACGTCAGCGAGATGATCACCAGTCGTGCGCTCGTCGAGCGGACGCCCGAGTCGATGCGTCTCATCCAGCACCACGAGTCCGAGACGCCGCGCAGCATCCAGCTCTACGGTGTCGAGCCGAACACCGTCGCCGAGGCTGTCACGATGCTCGTGGCCGAAGACCGCGCCGATCACATCGATCTGAACTTCGGCTGCCCCGTCCCGAAGGTCACACGCAAGGGCGGCGGTTCCGCTCTCCCCTGGAAGACGGGTCTGTTCCGCGAGATCGTCGAGCGGGCGGTGTCGGCGGCGGGCGACATCCCGCTGACCATCAAGATGCGCAAGGGCATCGACTCCGACCACCTCACGTACCTGGAGGCCGCGAAGGCCGCTCAGGGCGCCGGCGTGGCGAGCATCGCCCTGCACGCTCGCACGGCGGCCGACTTCTACTCGGGCACGGCCGACTGGTCGGCCATCGCCACGTTGAAGGAGACCGTCACCGACGTCCCGATCCTCGGCAACGGCGACATCTGGTCGGCCGCCGACGCCCTCCGCATGGTCGACGAGACCGGGTGCGACGGGGTCGTCGTGGGGCGCGGCTGCCTCGGGCGTCCGTGGCTGTTCGGCGACTTGGCCGCGGCGTTCCGGGGCGAAGATCTGAAGGCCGAGCCCACGCTCGGCGAGGTCGGCCGGGCCTTCCGGCGTCATGCCGAGCTCATGGTCGAGTTCTGGTCGGGCGACGAGGGCCGCGCCTGCCGCGACATGCGGAAGCACGTCGCGTGGTACTTCAAGGGCTATCCCGTCGGCGGCGAGGTGCGCTCCGCGCTCGCTCTCGCCGACTCGCTGGCCGAGATCGACGACCTTCTGGCCACCATGGACGCCGCCGAGCTCTACCCGGGCGCAGCGGCGGAGGGCCCTCGGGGTCGAGCCGGCAGCCCCAAGCGTCCGGCGCTGCCCGACCGCTGGCTCGAGAGCCGCGACCTCGACGAGGCGTTCAAGGCCGAGCTGGCGGCTGCCGAGCTGCACCACAGCGGGGGGTGACCCGCGCAGGGTCCCGACCCGCGCCTCCTTCGCCTCCGCCCCTCCCGATCGAAAGGCCCCGGTGTCCACCGAAGCCGCGTCCACCGAGTCCGCCCCGAGCACGTCCGCGGGGTACGAGCCCGCCGACTCCGAGCGGTGGCTGCCCGAGCAGCACTCGAACCGGCGCAGCGACTTCGCGCGTGATCGGGCGCGGCTGCTGCATTCGAGTGCGCTCCGGCGTCTGGCGGCGAAGACGCAGGTGCTCAGCCCGACCGCGGGTCTCGACTTCGCGCGCAACCGGCTGACCCACTCGCTCGAGGTCGCGCAGGTCGGTCGCGAGCTGGCGACCAGTCTCGGTCTCGACCCCGACGTGGTCGACACGGCCTGCCTCGCGCACGACCTCGGGCACCCGCCGTTCGGGCACAACGGCGAGAAGGCGCTGAACGACTGGTCCGTCGGCATCGGCGGCTTCGAGGGCAACGCCCAGACCCTGCGACTGCTGACGCGCATCGAGCCGAAGGTCATCGACGGGTCCGGCCGCAGCTACGGGTTGAACCTGACGCGGGCGAGCCTCGACGCGAGCTGCAAGTACCCGTGGCCCGCCGCGCAGGGCGTGCCCGACCCCGGCGGGCGGATGAAGTTCGGCTTCTACGACGACGACACCGAGGCGTTCGGCTGGCTGCGGGCCGGTGCGCCGCGCCGCCGCCGCTGCATCGAGGCCCAGGTGATGGATCTCAGCGACGACATCGCCTACTCGGTGCACGACCTGGAGGACGCCGTGGTGAACGGCTACGTCGACGTCGCGACGCTCGGTTCGAGCGACGGGCACGACGATCTCGTGACGGCCATGCACGAGTGGGTCGGCGGCGAACTCAGTCGCGACGAGCTCGTCGAGGCGTTCGACCGCCTCCGCGCGCAGCCGTTCTGGGTCGACTCCTACGACGGCGGGCGCCTCGACCAGGCGCGGCTGAAGAACCTGACCAGCCAGCTGATCGGTCGTTTCGCCGGTGCGGCGACCCAGTCGACTCGCGAGTCGTACTCCGAGAAGAGTCTGACCCGGTTCAGCGCGAGCATGGTGGTGCCGCCCGAGGTGATCGGCGAGATCGCCGTCCTCAAGGGGATCGTCGCGGCCTTCGTCATGACGCACGGCACGCGGCAGCCGATCTACCAGAACCAGCGCGAGCTGCTGACGGGTCTCGCCGACGCGCTCTGGGCGGCCGGGCCGTCCGAGCTCGACCCCGGGTTCGCGGCCGACTGGGCTGTAGCCGCCGACGACTCCGCCCGTCGTCGCGTCGTCGTCGACCAGGTGGCCTCGCTGACCGACCAGAGCGCCATCGCCTGGCATGCGCGACTCGTCCTCCCCAGCTGACCCCCGAGCCGAGGAGGCACGGGTCGGCACCCGTGAGCGACCGCCGGTGTCAGCCGCGCGACCTACAATCGACACGTGCCCGGCCTGATCAAACGAAACGACATCGACGAGGTCCGCTCGCGCACGAACATCGTCGACGTGGTCTCCGATCACGTCACCCTGAAGGGTGCCGGTGTCGGGTCGATGAAGGGCCTCTGCCCGTTCCACGACGAGCGCAGCCCCAGCTTCCACGTGCGTCCGCAGGTGGGTCGATATCACTGCTTCGGCTGCGGTGAGGACGGCGACGTCTTCAGCTTCGTCCAGAAGATGGACCACACGACCTTCCAGGAGGCCGTCGAGCGTCTGGCGTCGAAGATCGGCTTCGAGCTGCACTACGAAGACGGTGGTCAGGCCAGCGACCACGGCAACCGGGCGCGCCTCATCGCCGCGAACGAGGGCGCGCGCGAGTTCTTCGTCGAGCACCTGACGGCGTCCGACGCCGACCCCGCGAGGCGGTTCCTCGGCGAGAGGGGCTTCGACCCCGCCGCGGCGGAGCGCTTCGGGGTCGGTTTCGCGCCGAAGTCGTTCGACGCCCTGCGCGGCCACCTCAAGGGCCGCGGCTTCAGCGACGACGAGCTCGTGGCGGCCGGTCTGCTGAGCAGCGGCGATCGCAGTCCGTACGACCGGTTCAGGGGTCGTCTGCTCTGGCCGATCCGCGATGTCACGGGCTCGACGATCGGCTTCGGGGCGAGGCGTCTGCTCGACGACGACAAGGGCCCCAAGTACCTCAACACACCCGAGACGCCGATCTACCACAAGTCGCAGGTGCTCTACGGTCTCGATCTTGCCCGCCGGGACATCTCGAAGGGCAAGCAGGTCGTCATCGTCGAGGGCTACACCGACGTGATGGCCTGCCATCTGGCGGGGGTGACGACGGCCGTCGCGACCTGCGGCACGTCGTTCGGCGTCGACCACATCAAGCTGCTGCGGCCGATGCTGGGCGACGTCGGCGGGGCCCACACCTCGGCGAGCGGCGAGGTCATCTTCACGTTCGACCCCGACGAGGCGGGGCAGCGCGCCGCCTCGCGGGCCTACGCCGAAGAGCAGCGCTTCTCGGCCCAGACGTTCGTCGCGGTCGCCCCCGACGGCCTCGACCCGTGCGACCTGCGACTCAACCGTGGCGACGACGCCGTCCGCCGTCTGGTCGAGACGAAGCGCCCGCTGTTCGAGTTCATGATCCGTCGGGTGATCGACGAGTTCGACCTCGAGACCGTCGAAGGTCGTGCCGGTGCGGTCCGGGCCGGTGCCCCGGTGCTGGCGACGATGCGCGAGCAGTCGCTGCAGCGCGGCTACGCGCGGATGCTGGCGAAGTGGGTGGGTGTCGACACCGACGAGGTCGTGGCGGCGTATCAGGAGGTCGCGAAGGCGACGGCGAGCCAGAACTCCCTCGAGCGCGCCAAGCCGCACGACGCCTCCGACGGCCCGCAGTCGATCACGAGTCTCCCGCCGCTGCCCGACGAGCCCGCGGGCCCGACCCTCCTGACTCTGCCGTCCGACCTGACGACCCGCACCGAACGCGACGCCCTGATGGCGATGCTGCAGCAGCCGGCCGCCGTCGGTCTGACGCTGATGCAGCGTGCGGCCCGGGCCCGGCTCGAGAACAGCGCGCTCTCGGTGGTCCGCGACGCCATCGGCGTCAGTCTCGACCGGCTCGAGGCGAGCGACTGGCTCGACGCCGTCCTCGACCAGACGCCGGCGCCGTTCGACGTCCTCGCGAAGGAGCTGGCCGTCGCGCCGATCCCCGAGCGGGAGGGTCGCGAGATCACCACGTACTGCCGCGGCATCGTCTCGTCGCTGGTCGAGCGCGACATCCTCCGCGAGAAGGCCGAGGCGATGGGCCAGCTGCTGCGCACCGACGCGAAGGCCGACCCCGCGCGTCACCGCGAGATCCAGCTGCGCATCGTCCAGCTCGAGGACGAGCGCCGGGTCGTCCGGCAGGAGTAGCCCGGCGGCAGCGGCAGCGGCGGCGGCGGCGGCAGCGGCAGCGGCAGCGGCAGCAGCAGGTGCGGCGGCAGCGGCAGCAGCATGGATGCGCATACATCCGCCCGCCCGTCGAACCACGCTCTGAACAGGCCGAAAAGCACGACGCGGACCACGTGGCAAAGGTTCATTGCGGGCCTGTAAACACTTCCGCGAGGAGTAGGGCCGCGAGTCCGGTGTGTGTTACCAATGGATCCACCCCGAATCGGGCGCGAACACAGCCGTGCCCGCGGGGTCTCCTTGCACACAGAGAAAGAGGTAACCGGATATGACATCCGACTCCAAGCTCGGACGACGCGCACTCGCCGTCGTCGGTGGCGCCGCTGCCACCACCCTCATCCTCGCCGGTTGCGCCTCGGGCGGTGACGCCGACTCCGCTCTCGACGGCATCAGCGTCGGCACGACCGACGTCATCACCTCCCTCGACCCGGCCGGCTCGTACGACAACGGCTCGTTCGCCGTGCAGAACCAGGTCTTCGGGTTCCTCATGAACTCGCCCTACGGCAGCCCCGACGTCGAGCCCGACCTCGCCGAGTCGGCCGAGTTCACCGACCCGGTCACGTACACGGTCACGATGAAGCCCGACCTGACCTTCGCGAACGGCAACGAGCTGACCGCGAGCGACGTCAAGTTCACGTTCGACCGCCAGCTGGCGATCGCCGACCCCAACGGGCCGTCGTCGCTGCTCGGCAACCTGGCGAGCGTCGAGACCCCCGACGACAGCACCGTCGTCTTCACGCTGAACGGCGCCGACCAGACCTGGCCCCAGATCCTGTCGAGCCCGGCGTCGCCGATCGTCGACGAAGAGGTCTTCTCGGCCACCGAGCTGACGCCCGCCGACGACATCGTCGCGGCCGACGCGTTCTCGGGTCAGTACTCGATCACCGACTACTCCGAGAACGAGACGATCGCCTACGAGGCGAACGACGCGTACGACGGCGTGCTCGGCGCGGCGAAGACCGATTCGATCCTCGCGACCTACTACACCGAAGAGACCGATCTGAAGCTCGCTGTGCAGGAGGGCGACGTCGACGTCGCCAACCGCAGCCTCAGCCCGACCGACCTCGCCGACCTGGCGAAGGACGACGCTCTGACGGTGCACAACGGCCCCGGCGGCGAGATCCGCTACCTGGTGTTCAACCTGAACACGATGCCCTTCGGTGCCACGCAGACCGACGCCGACGCCGAGAAGGCCCTGGCCGTCCGTCAGGCCATCGCCGACACGGTCGACCGCGACGCTCTCGCGAGCGAGGTCTACAACGACACGTACACGCCGCTCTACTCGGTCGTCCCCGACGGCCTGACCGGCGCGACGAAGCCGCTCGAGTCGCTCTACGGCGATGGCGAGGGCGGGCCCGACGTCGACGCCGCGACCGAGAAGCTCTCGGCGGCCGGCATCGAGACCCCGGTCTCGATCGACCTGCAGTACAGCCCCGACCACTACGGCGCCTCGAGCGACGAGGAGTACGCGTTGATCCAGACGCAGCTGCAGGCCAGCGGCCTGTTCGAGGTCAACCTGCAGTCGACCCTGTGGGACACCTACAGCACCGAGCGCCGCGAAGACGCCTACCCCGTGTACCAGCTCGGCTGGTTCCCGGACTTCTCGGACGCCGACAACTACCTGTCGCCGTTCTTCGTGAAGGACAACTTCGTGGGCAACCACTACGACTCCGCCCAGGTGCAGGGTCTGCTCGCCGCCGAGATCGCGGAGTCCGACGAGGCCGCCCGCACCGAGATCATCGGTCAGATCCAGGACGTCGTCGCGAACGACCTGCCCACGCTGCCGCTGCTGCAGGGCACGCAGGTCGTCGTCTCGCAGAGCGACGTGCAGGGTGTCGACGACACGCTCGACCCGTCGTTCAAGTTCCGTTACGCAGCGCTCAGCCGCTGACCGGTTGATCGCGCGAGCGAACATGTTCCACGACGCCTGACACGCGAGGGGCGTCCCGCCATGGTGCGGGACGCCCTTTCGCGCGTCGTGCGTCGCCCTCACCCCTGAAAGGCACCCCCCGTGACGTCGCTCATCGAGGCCCCCCTCGCGAGCGGGCCGCCCACCCCCGACCCCACCGTGCGACGACGTCGTCCCGGTGGAGGATTCGGTCGCTACCTCGTGGTCCGCGCGCTCCTCATCATCCCCACCGTCTTCATCCTGGTCACCCTGGTCTTCTTCCTGATGCGGGTCGTCGGGAACCCGATCACCGCCTCCGTCGGGGGCCGCCTCACCGAGGCCCAGCTGCAGGAGCGCCTCGCCGCCGCAGGCTACGACCGCCCGATCATCGTCCAGTACCTCGAGTACCTCGGTCAGATCGTCCGGCTCGACTTCGGCACCACCGCGACCGACAACCGCCAGATCAGCGAGGTCATCGTGACCTACGGCTCGGCGACCGTCGAGCTCGTCTTCTACGCTCTGATCATCGCGCTGGTGATCGGCATCCCGCTCGGCATGCTGGCCGCGTACGTCCGCGACCGCTGGCCCGACGCGATCCTCCGCATCCTCGCGATCCTCGCATACGCCACCCCGGTGTTCTTCGCGGGTCTGCTGCTGAAGCTCACGTTCTCGGTCTGGCTGGGCTGGTTCCCGCTGGGCGGTCGCGCCTCGACGCGCGTCGGCATCGCCCTCGGGCGGATCGAGAGCCCGACGGGCATCTACCTGATCGACGCCCTGCGCACCGGCAACAGCACGATCATCGTCGACGTGCTCTCGCACGCGGTGCTCCCGGCGCTCACCCTCGGGCTGCTCACCGCCGGCATCTTCCTGCGTCTGGTGCGCACGAACGTGATCGGCACCCTGGGCTCCGACTACATCGACGCGGCCCGCTCGCGCGGCGTCAGCGAGCTCCGCCTGGTGCGCAAGCACGCCCTGAAGCCCGCGCTGATCCCGATCATCACGGTGATGGGTCTGCAGATCGCGATGCTGCTCGGCGGCTCGGTGCTGACCGAGACCACGTTCGGCTGGCGTGGGCTCGGCTTCCAGCTGCAGCAGTACCTCTCGGCCCGCGACTTCATCGCCGTTCAGGGCATCGTCGCCGTCCTGGCGGTGATCGTCGCCGTCACGAACTTCCTGGTCGACGTCATCGCGGCCCTGATCGACCCCCGTGTGAGGTACTGACCATGACCGACTCCGGCAGCACCTCCAGCACCACCAGCACCACCGGAACCGGCGTCCTCGCCGACCGTCGCGCCCCGCTCTGGAAGCGCCTCCCGATCGTCGCGCAGCTGCGCCGGTCGGTCGGCCTGCAGCGCGGCATGCTCGTGGCGGGCGTGGTCATCTGCGCCGTCTTCCTGCTCACGGCCGTGTTCGCCCCGCTCATCGCCCCGTACGGCTTCGGCCAGCTCGGCGACGACGCGGGCACCTTCACCCGTCAGGCCCCGCCGTCGGCCATGCACCTCTGGGGCACGACCGTCGGCGGCTACGACGTCTTCAGCCGGGTGGTCTGGGGCACGCGCACCGCGATCGCCGTCGTGGTCGTCGCCGTCGTGCTCTCGATCACGATCGGCGTGGCCCTCGGTCTCGTCTCGGGCTACCTCGGCGGCTGGCTCGACCGGGTGCTCGTCGTCATCGCCGACGCCGTCTACGCCTTCCCGTCGCTGCTGCTCGCCATCGTCGTCTCGATCGTGATCAGCGGCGGTCAGTCGAGCCTCTGGGGCGGGATCGTCTCGGCCGGCATCTCGATCACGGTCGTCTACGTGCCGCAGTACTTCCGTGTCGTGCGGGCGGAGGCCGTCCGGCTGAAGAGCGAGGCCTTCGTCGAGTCGGCGAAGGTCGTCGGCAGCAGCACGCCGCGAATCATGTTCAAGCACGTGCTGCGCAACTCCACGCGCAGCCTGCCGCTGATCCTCACGCTGAACGCGTCCGAGGCGATCCTCACGCTCGCCGCGCTGGGGTTCCTCGGATTCGGCATCGGTCCGACCTCGGCGGCCGAGTGGGGTTACGACCTCAACCGCGCGCTCAGCGACACCGCGAGCGGCATCTGGTGGACGGGCGTCTTCCCGGGCGCCGCGATCGTGCTCATGGTGCTCGGCATCACCCTCGTGGGCGAGAGCCTGAACGACCTGGCCGACCCGCGCCTCCGGACCCGCCGTCGGGCCCGCCGCAAGACGAAGAACGACACGGCGACCTCTGCGGTCGCCGCCGAGGAGGTCCCCGCGTGAGCGACACGACTGACACGACGGGCCGCTCCGACGGTCCGGGCCGAGGAGGCGCGGCTCCGGTCCGCCACGCCGGTCACGGCCTGCCCCGTGAGGCCCGCGACATCGCGGTCGGCATCAGCGGCCTCGAGGTCACCTTCGCGACCGACGGCGGCGACGTCGCGGCCGTGCAGGGCGTCACGCTCGACGTCCGCGCCGGCGAGGTGCTCGCCATCGTCGGCGAGTCCGGCAGCGGCAAGACGGTGACCGCGAAGACGATCCTCGGTCTGCTGCCCGAGACCGCCGTCGCGACCGGCGCGGTGCTGCTCTCGGGGCGGAACGTCCTCGAGGTGACGCCGTCGACGATGCGCGCGATGCGCGGTCGCGACGTCGCCATGGTCTTCCAGGAGCCCTCGACGGCCCTCAACCCCGTCTACACGGTGGGCTGGCAGATCATCGAGGGGCTGCGCGCCCACGGGGCCATCAAGAAGAAGGAGGCGCGGCGTCGGGCCATCGACATCCTCCGCCGCGTCGGCATCCCCGAGCCCGAGAAGCGGGTCGACTACTACCCGCACCAGTTCTCGGGCGGTCAGAAGCAGCGCGTCGTCATCGCGATGGCGCTCGTTCTGAACCCCTCGGTCATCGTGGCCGATGAGCCGACCACCGCGCTCGACGTCACGGTGCAGGCCGAGATCCTCGACCTGCTGCGCGACCTGCGCGACGAGTTCGGCACCGCGATCGTGCTGATCACCCACAACATGGGGGTCGTGGCCGACCTCGCCGACCGGGTCGCGGTCATGTACCTCGGCAAGGTCGTCGAGCAGGCGTCGTCGGCCGAGCTGTTCGCGTCGCCGAAGGACGACTACACGCGCCGACTGCTCGGGTCGGTGCCCCGACTCGAGTCGCGCGGAGCGCAGGTCCAGGCGGCCGAGGCCGACCGTGACGTGGTCGTCCGGGCGACGGGCCTCGAGATCGAGTACCCCGGCCGTCTCGGGCGCGGCGGTTTCCGGGCCGTCAAGGGCGTCGACTTCTCGATCGCCCGCGGCGAGGTGCTGGGCCTGGTCGGAGAGAGCGGCTCGGGCAAGACCACCATCGGCCGGGCCATCGCGGGTCTCACCCCGGTGACGGGCGGCTCGCTCGACGTGCTCGGCATCGAGATGAACGGCGTGCACGAGCGCGACTTCAAGCCCAAGCGCGCCGAGATCGGCTTCGTCTTCCAGGACCCTGCGTCGAGCTTCAACCCGCTGCTGACCATCGCCGAGTGCGTCGCCGAGCCGCTGATCGTGCACGGCCGGGCGGGCGACGCCCGAGCGGCGAGGCGGAGGGTCGACGAGCTGCTCGAGGCCGTCCAGCTGCCCAAGGCGTTCGGCGACCGCTACCCGCACGAGCTGAGCGGCGGGCAGCGCCAGCGGGCGAGCCTCGCCCGGTCGCTGGCCCTCGAGCCGGCGCTGCTGATCGCGGACGAGCCGACGAGCGCGCTCGACGTCTCGGTGCAGGCGCGCGTGCTCGAGCTCTTCCGAGAGCTGCAGACCGACCTCGGCTTCGCCGCGCTGTTCATCAGCCACGACCTCGCCGTCGTCAACATGCTCGCCGACCGGATCGGCGTGCTGTACCACGGCGACCTCATCGAGAGCGGGCCGAACGACCAGGTGCTCGGCGCACCCGAGCACCCCTACACGCAGCGTCTGCTGGCATCGCTGCCGGTGCCCGACCCGATCGAGCAGGCCGCCCGTCGCGAGCGGCTCGCCGAGCTCGACCGCGCCGTGGCCCGCGGCGACGTCGCGGGAGGGGCCGCCTGATGGCCGTCGACCTCGACATGGGCGCGCCGGTCGCCACCGACGACCTCTCGCTGGAGTACCCGGCGCGCAGCGGGCATCCGGCGGTCCGGGCCGTCGACGGCGTCACGCTGTCCATCGCGCCGGGCGAGATCCTGGCCGTGCTCGGCGAGAGCGGCTCGGGCAAGTCGACGCTCGCCATGGCGCTGGCCGGGCTCGTCGGCACCGAGCGACCGGCGGAGGGCCGACCGCGCATCGTCGGGGGAGCCGCGCGCGTGTTCGGGCTCGACCTGCTGCGATCGTCGCCACGTCGGCGCGACCGTCTCTCGGGTGCCGTCGGCTATCTCGCCCAGGACGACGGCGAGCGGCTCAGCCCCGACCTCACCGTCGGCGAGACGATCGCCCAGCCCATCTACCAGCGCGACAAGCGGTTCGACCGCACCGAGGCCGGCCGACTCGTCGCCGACCTCATCGACGCCGTGCACCTCCCGCTCGGCACGATGCTCAAGCAGACCTGGGAGCTGAGCTCCGGGCAGCGGCAGCGGGTGGCCCTGGCGCGGTCCCTGGTGCTCGAGCCGCGCCTCCTCGTGGCCGACGAACCCGCGCGCGGGGTCGACGTGCTCGTGCGGCAGGCGGTGCTGGACGTCATCAGGAACCTGCACGGCGACCGGCGGTTCTCGGCGCTGGTCGTCACGTCGTCCGTCTCGGAGGCGCGGGCCATCACCGACCGCGTCGCCGTGATGCGCTCGGGGCGGGTCGTCGGGCTCGGGGCCATCGACGAGGTGCTGCGCGACGGGGTCGACCCGTACGTGAAGGTCCTCTCGACGACCACGCCGATCGACATCATCCGCCCCGACGAGCGGGATCAGTCGTGACGGCGCCGACCCGGGGGCACCGGGCGACGACGACCACCGTGAGCCTCCCGGCCGACCGGCGACCGTCGCCCGGGCCCGTCAGCCTGGCGCCGCGCGAGAATCCGCGCTTCGTCGACGCCGTTCGCGCCGGGGGCGCCGCGGTCGTCCCCCTCGGCGACGAGACGCGAGGGCTGATCTGGCTCTCGTACACCGACCCCGAGGGTCTCGCCGCGGCACTCGAGCGGCACCCGGGCATCGAGTGGGTGCAGCTGCCCTACGCGGGTGTCGACGCGTTCTCCGAGCTGCTCGCGCGCTACGCCGACTCGCCGCGACCGCTCTGGACGAGCGCGAAGGGCGCCTTCTCGGAGCCCGTCGCCGAGCACGCGCTCATGCTCGTGCTCTCGCTGCTGCGGGTCGTGCCGTCGCGCGTGCAGGCGACGAGCTGGCAGACCGAGCAGCGCGGGCTGTCGCTCTACGGCAAGAACGTCGTGATCGTGGGCGCCGGGGGCATCGCGCTCGAGCTCGTCCGTCTGCTGGGGCCCTTCGAGACCCGCGTGACGATCGTCCGTCGCGGCGAGACGCCCGTCGAGGGCGTCGAACGCACCGTCACGGTCGACCGCATCGACGAGGTGCTGCCCGAGGCCGACGTCGTCGTGCTGGCGGCGGCGGCGACGTCGGGCACGTCGCGGCTGCTCGACGGCCGGCGTCTCGCGTCGCTCAAGCCGACCGCGGTGGTCGTCAACATCGCGCGGGGCGACCTGGTCGACACGGAGGCGCTGGTCGAGGCCGTCCGCGCCGAGCGGATCTGGGGTGCGGGCGTCGACGTGACCGCGCCCGAGCCGCTGCCCGAGGGGCACCCGCTCTGGGGCGACCCCCGGGTCATCGTGACGCCGCACCAGGCGGACACTCCCGAGATGACGGCGCCGCTGCTCGCCGAGCGCATCACGCACAACGTGCGCGCACTGCTCGGCGACGGCGATTTCGCCGGGGTCGTCGACCCGGCCGACGGCTACTGAGACCCGGGGGCGCGTCGTGTTCGATGCGCCCCCGAATCTTTGCTACAGTTGGGTCCGCTGTCGAAGGCTCCGGTCTGAGGCAGTTGCCATTCCTCGATAGCTCAATTGGCAGAGCAGCCGGCTGTTAACCGGCAGGTTCTTGGTTCGAGTCCAAGTCGGGGAGCGAAGGCCCAGAGGCTCCACCCTCTGGGCCTTTTTTCATGCCCTCACATCGACGACGGGGTTATTCGAGCCGGCGACGCCGAGGAGGCGCGGTCCGGCTGGTGCCGTCGCGCGCCTCCTCGGGGCTCTCGCCCGGTGGTTCTCGGCCGATCAGTCTTCGGGGTGATCGACGCCGGGCAGCCAAGTGCGACCGGGGGAGCCCCAGCCGGCCTTCTTGACGGCCTTCGCGGCCGCCTTGTGGAACGGGTGCTCGAGCCGGTCGGTGTACAGCACACCGTCGAGGTGGTCGAACTCGTGCTGGAAGATGCGGGCGAGCCAGCCGTGCGCCTCGATCTCGTACTCGTCGCCCTCGAGGTCGGTCGCGCGGAGGATCACGCCCTCGGCTCGACGCAGCGGGAACCGCTCGCCGGGAACCGACAGGCAGCCCTCCGACTCGTCGTCGTCGTCGAGCGGCTCGATCGAGAGGGGGGTCTGCCAGAGGGTGGGGTTGATCGCGACGCCGCGCCAGTCGTCGCCGTCGTCGTCCGTCCACGAGAAGACGAAGAGCCGGAGGCCGACACCGACCTGCGGACCGGCGAGTCCGACGCCGGGGGCGGCGTCCATGGTCTCGAACATGTCGGCGACGAGGGTGCGGATCGCGTCGTCGATCTCGGCGACGTCGGAGGCGGGGGAGTGCAGCACGGGGTCACCCGTGATGGTGATGGGGCGAACGGCCATTCGTCCAGCCTACTGAGCGGCGGCCCGCTACCGTGGACGCCGTGAGCCCGAACCTCAGCGATCTGACCGAGCAGGTCTCGTTGACCCCGTTCCAGGCGCTGGGGATCCCCATCGCCCTGATCGGCGCCGTGTTCCTCTCCATCGGCGCGCAGCTGCAGCATCGCGGCGTCGCCAAGGTCGAGACGCGACTCGGGGCGTCGCGCGGCGGCATGAGCGTCCGCCAGGTGCTCGCACTCATCGGTCGACCGTCGTGGGTGATGGGCACGCTGATGCTGGGGCTGGCCGTGGTGTTCCAGCTGACGAGTCTGCGGGTCGCCCCGCTGCTCGTGGTGCAGCCGCTCGGGGCCGTGGCGCTCGTGATCACCGCGGTGCTCAACGCCCGGTCGACCGGGCGGCGGCTGTCGGGGCGCATCAAGCGGTCGATCGCGATCTGCGTCGGCGGCATCGGCCTCTTCGCCACGGTGGCCGCGTTCACCGCCATCGAGACGGAGATCACGACCGATCAGCTGATCACCGTGCTCGTCATCCTGCTCGTCGTGGGTGCCGTCCTCGCCGTCGCCTTCGTCGCTCTGCGGCACCGACGCAGCGCGCTGTTCTACATCATCGGCGCCGGGGTGCTCTACGGCTTCGTCGCCACGCTCGCGAAGGTCGTGCTGAACCGGGTGTTCGCCGGCAACTTCGACGGTCTGAGCATCGTCTGCATCGTCATGCTCCTCGCGGCGGCGGCCCTCGGCGGGTACTTCGTGCAGAACGCCTACTCGTCGGGGTCGCCCGACCTCGTGATCGCCGGGCTGACGGTGGTCGACCCCATCGTCGCGGTCACCATCGGGATCGTGGTGCTCGGCGAGGCGGCGAACGCGCCCGGCTACGCCGTCGCGCTCTTCCTCGTCGCGGGCGCGATCGCCGTCTACGGCGTGTTCCAGCTCGCCAAATACCAGCCCGCCAAGCGAAGCTGAGCTACCGTGGTCCCGCGCCGCAGACGCCATCGGCGGGGCACCAGCGAACCACGAGCACAAGGACGCCACGACACGTGACACCCGCCCCAGACCACGCCCCCGAACCCCGCGACGAGAACGCGAGCGGTCCGGGCGGCGGCGACACCGCGCCGCGCCTCACCGTGCTGATCGCGGCGGACACGTTCCCGCCCGACGTCAACGGCGCCGCCAACTTCGCCGAGCGACTCGCCGTCGGCCTGGCGGGCCGCGGACACGACGTGCACGTCATCTGCCCGGCAGCCGACCGCCACCACGGGACGTTCCTGGAGCAGCACGACGGCGTGACCCTGACCGTCCACCGGCTGTACTCGACGCGCTGGCCCCTCCACGACTGGCTGCGCTTCGCGACGCCGTGGCGCGCCGAGCCCAACGCCGAGCGCATCATCGAGCAGATCCGACCCGACGTCGTGCACATCCAGTCGCACATCGTGATCGGTCGCGCCGTCGTCCGGGTCGCCAACCGCCGCGGCATCCGGGTCATCGCCACCAACCACTTCATGCCCGAGAACCTCCTCGAGCACACCGGGCTGCCGCACTTCCTCCGCGCGACGGCCGTCAAGCTCGCCTGGCGGGACGCGGCGAAGACCTACACGCACGTCGCGGCGATCACGACGCCGACCAGGCGGGCCGCGGCGTTCCTCGAGCGGTCGGTCGCCGTCACCGGCGTGCTGGCCGTGTCGTGCGGCATAGAGGCCGCCGACTACACGGCACGCGACGACCGACCCGCCGCGAACCGGGTGGTCTTCGTCGGTCGGGTCACGGCCGAGAAGCAGATCGACGTGCTGCTGAAGGCCATGACCCTGCTCGACCCCGCACTCGACGCGCGACTCACCATCGTGGGCGGCGGCGACCTGCTCAAGCAGCTGCAGCTGATGACCGTCGAGCTGGGCCTCGCCGAGCGCGTCACCTTCGCCGGCTACCTGTCGGACGCCGAGCTGCGGCGCACCCTCACGGATGCGACCGTCTTCGCCATGCCGTCGGTGGCCGAGCTGCAGAGCATCGCGAGCCTCGAGGCCATGGCGTCCGGTCTCCCGCTCGTCGTCGCCGACGCCATGGCGCTGCCGCACCTCGTCGACGAGGGGGTCAACGGCTACCTCTTCAGGCCGGGCGACAGCCGCGACCTGGCCGACAAGCTGACCCGCGTGCTCACGGCGGGTGACGACGAGTACCTCGCGATGCGCCGGGCGAGCCTGCAGGTCATCGAGGGACACGACATCCAGCGGACGGTGAGCGTCTTCGAGTCGCTGTATCGTGGGGAACCGGTGGCCTCGGCCGCCGATGCCTGATCGACCCGCGCCTCCTGGGCGGTCGGTCGGCACGGGGCGGTAGCTCAGCCGGTTAGAGCAGTCGACTCATAATCGATCGGTCACGGGTTCAAGTCCCGTCCGCCCTACGACACGACCCCCGACGGTCGGTCGGCACCCGGTCGGGCATGCCACCATGTGTGCATGTTCACCCGACGGACACGCGATACCCCTGCCGGCGACGACTCCTCCTCTCCGGGGGGAATGCCGTCCGCTCCTCGCTTCGGCGTGGGCGCCCAGGTGTACGTGCTCGACTCCGACGAGGACGCGGGCACGCCATTCCCCTACGGGCCCACCGGCATCATCGTCCGCGCGGGGGGCTCGGCCTGGCAGGGCGTCTCGGCGATCGGCGGCTCGGCGCGCACCTGGCTCGTGGAGTTCGACTCGCCACAGCTGGACCGCGACGGCGAGGGGCCCGTCGGCTCGGCCTCCGTCGCCGAGAAGTTCCTCCGCCTGGCGCCCCTCGCCTGAGCGCGCCCGAGCCGGCCAGCCGGTCCGCTCGCTGGCCGTCTGCCGGCCCGCGCCCGCGCCCGCGCTGGCCCGGCCCGCCGGCCCGCGCCT
>NZ_JAXCWB010000020.1:0-19258 GCF_034045305.1 Frigoribacterium sp. CFBP9029 | reverse complement strand
TCATGGCCCAGTAGCGGAACACCATGGCGATGAGCGTGCCGATGATCGGGCCGCTGATGAAGTCCGCCACCTCCTGCGTGGCGAACGACACGTTCGGCACGCCGAGGCCGAAGCCGTAGCGCGAGAGGTAGAGGGGGGCCGAGTTCAGACCGATGCCCACGATGCTGACCGCCGTGAACAGGAGCATCTCGTGCGCCGTGTGGCGGTCACCGCGATCGTCGAACGACCACTTCTTGTTCATCCAGTACGACACGACGGTCGCGACGATCGTGCCGACGGCGAGGGCCGTGACCGGGTGCTGCGGGATGACGAAGAGCTTCAGGCCGTAGTTGATCACCATGGTGATGACGAACCCGATGCCGCCGACCACGAGGAACCGGATGGCTGAGGGGTTGGCCCTGGCCAACCGGATCACTGAACGCACGAGCATCACGGTAGACGCCGGCGCCTCCGTCCACCTGACAGACCCGCCAACGGACAGACGACTCGTGCGATCCGATGGACGCTCGCCACACCATCGGAGGCCCGGTGTCGTCCGTCGAGATGACGGAACCTCAATCGTTCGGATGACATCGGGTGACGAAACGATCACGGCCGCACGACCGGCCGCCTCGACTCCGTACGGTGAGGTCACACGGTCGACTTGAGGCCGTCTCGCGGGGCCCGGGGGTGGGTCGAGAGCACCGCGTCGAGCTCGGCCCACGCGAAAGAGATCACCATGAAGAACACCCTGTCGGCCGCCGTCGCGCTGCCGACCGCCGTCGTCATCGCCCTGGGGGGACTTCTGATCGGCGTGCCCGCGGCCTCCGCCGCTCCGGCCCCGACGGAGCAGAGCGTCGGGCTCGCGCGACCCGCCGACGGGACGGTCGTCGACGGGACGGTCGTCGACGGGACCGTTGCCGACGAGGCCGCGTCTCCGGCGCCGACCGTCGGAGCCGACCCCGTCGACGGCGCGCCGGTACCCGGCGAGGCACCGGTCGAGGATGTCCCCGCCGATCAGCCCGGCTCCGGCGCTCCTGTGGAGACTCCCGTCGCGGTCGAGCCCACGGCGCCCGGCTCGGACGTCGTCGCCAACCCGTCCGCATCCCCCTCGCCGGCCGCTCCGCCGGCCGTCGAAGCCGCCGCGGCCCCCGGCTTCACCGTGACCAGCCCCCTGGTCGGACAGCGGCTGACCTCCGCCGGCGTCCGCCTCGAGGCGTCGGTGCCGACGGGGAGCACGGTCCGCTGGAGCATCTCCGACGGACAGAGCGGCCTGTCGCAGGTCGCCGACGGAGCGTTCTCCGAAGCGATCTCCCTCGACGGATCCACGGCGGCGGTCACGTACACCGTCGTGCTGCAGGTCTCGGGTGCGGACGGGGTCGACCTCGGCACCATCGATCGCGAGTTCGTCGTCGCCGGGCTCCCCACGAGCTCCGCACCGACGATCTCCACGCCCGGCGAGGGCGGCCGCGTCGAGGGACGACCTTACGAGTCGGGGGACTACGAGACGGGTGCGATCGACGTGACCGGAACGGGCACGCCCGGCTCCGTCATCGACATCGACCTGCTCGCGATCGTCCCGGCGACTCCCTGGGGATACGACGACGAGCCGCCGGTGGTGGCCGCCGACGGGACGTGGAGCGACGAGGTCTTCATGCCCTACGGCCAGTGGAGCATCTCCGCACGTCAGGGCGCGTTCGATGCGGACGGCTTCGCGACCACGCTCCCGTCCCGTGAGGCCTCGGTCGTCGTGAGCGTGCTCCGTCGCGTCGATCTCCTGCCCGCGGCTCCGGTCGTCACCTCGCCCGCGCAGGGCGGCACGGTGGTCGGTCGGCCCGATCGCAGCCAGGGGCACGACGGCTCGCAGCTCTTCACCATCGCAGGCACGGGCACCCCGGGCACGGTCATCGCCCTCTACGGGTTCTTCCCCGAGGGGCGCGCCGCGATCGACCGCTACGCGGCGGCGGCCCGGGGCGAAGGGGAAGGCGGCGGCGAAGGGGAGTTCGAGCCGCTCATCGCGGGCATCGACCCGACGATCGTCGGGGCCGACGGCACCTGGTCCATGACGGAGAGCCTGAAGCCGGGCACCTACTCGTTCGCCGTCTTCACGCTGTTCGACAACCCCGACCAATCGTTCATGTCGGGTCCGAGCAACGTCGTGACCTTCACCCTGGTCGCCCCGACGGCCGTCGTGGCCACCTCCTCGACCTCCGGCACGTCGGCACTGGCCTACACGGGCGCCGAGGGATCGGGCCCGCTGTCGGTCGCTGCGCTGGTCGTGATCGGTCTCGGTCTCGTCGCCGTCGGATACGCGCGTCGCCGAACGCGTCGCCTCAGCTGATCGGCAGGAGGCTCGGCTCGTCGGGCGTCGACAGGGTGAGCACCGCCTCCTCGACCGCGTCGTGCTCCTCGAGCTCCCGCTCGACGCGACGGAGGGCCACGGCGACGTGCCCCTCCGTCTCGTCGCCCGATATGTCGACCGCCGCGACCAGGTAGAGACGCCCCGGACCGACGAACTCGGTGTGCAGGTAGGTCACCCGGGCGATCTCGGGGCGGTCGAGCAGACGCGCGAGCACGATCGACTCGAGCTCGTCGCTCGGGCTCTCGCCGACCAGGAACCTCCTGTTGCGGTCGACCAGCACGAGGGCGACGACCCCGAGCAGCACGCCCACCGCGATCGAGCCGACGGCGTCGAACACTGCTGAACCGGTGATCTGGTGCAGGAGGATGCCGAGGAACGCGATCACCAGGCCGACGAGCGCGGCGGCGTCCTCGGCGAAGACGGCGCGCAACGTCGGGTTCGAGCTGCGCAGCACGAACCGGAGGGTCGGCTGGCTGCGGTCGCGAGCGCTGCCTCGGGCCTGACGGAGGGCCTGCAAGAAGGAGGTGCCCTCGAGCACGAAGGCCACTCCGAGCACGATGTAGTTGACCAGGTAGTCCTCGGCCGCCTCGGCGGCGCCCAGCTGCGAGATGCCGTGCTGGATCGAGACGACGGCGCCGACCGTGAAGAGCCCGAAGGCCGCGAACATCGACCAGACGTAGGTCTCCTTGCCGTAGCCGAGAGGGTGCGAGGCGTCGCGTCGCCTCACCCCTCGCTTGTCGGCGATGAAGAGGAACACCTCGTTGCCGGTGTCGGCCCACGAGTGCGCCGACTCGGCCACCATCGAGGCCGACCCCGTGAGAAGAGCCGCCACCGTCTTCGCGACGGCGATCAGCAGGTTCGCTACGAACGCGACCAGCACGGTGGTGAAGCTCTCCGGCTTCGCCGTGCCCTCGGGCTGCGCGGTGCTCTGGGGGTCGGCGGTGCTCTCGGCGGTCATGATCTCGATTCTGCACTCTCTGCAGATGATCGCGCCGCGCCTCCTCGCCTTGTACGATGGACCCGCTGTGATCCGGCCATCACCGGGGAGCTCTCGGCAGAACGCGTCGACCGGCCCGTCAGGGCACGAGGCGTCAGTAGACCCGAGCGGGGCAGGCCCGTCACAGCCGCAGCAGAGCGGTCGCCCGCAGGGGCGGCAAGCGGGGTGGTACCGCGCCGACCGAGAACCCTCGGCAGGCGTCCTCGTGAACGGACATCCGCACCACCTGGAGTTCCCATGGCCTACCAGCCGGTACCCGCATCGCCCCGATTCCCCGACGTCGAACAGGGGATCCTCGCGTTCTGGAAGGGCGACGACACCTTCCGCGAGTCGATCCGCGCCCGCGAGGGCTGCGACGAGTGGGTCTTCTACGACGGCCCGCCCTTCGCCAACGGGCTGCCGCACTACGGCCACCTCCTGACGGGCTACGCCAAAGACGTGTTCCCGAGGTACCAGACGATGCGCGGCAAGCAGGTGCACCGTCGCTTCGGCTGGGACACCCACGGTCTGCCCGCCGAGCTCGAGGCGATGCGGCAGCTCGGCATCACCGAGAAGCACGAGATCGACGACATGGGCATCGGCGCCTTCAACGCGGCCGCCCGCAGCTCGGTGCTGAAGTACACCGACGAGTGGCAGGGCTACGTGACCCGCCAGGCGCGCTGGGTCGACTTCGACGACGACTACAAGACCCTCGACTCCACCTTCATGGAGAGCGTGATCTGGGCCTTCAAGCAGCTGCACGAGAAGTCGCTGGCCTACGAGGGCTTTCGGGTGCTGCCCTACTGCTGGCACGACCAGACGCCGCTGTCGAACCACGAGCTGCGGATGGACGACGACGTCTACAAGATGCGTCAAGACCAGACGGTCACGGTCTCGTTCCCCCTCGTCGGGGCGAAGGCCGAGGCTCTCGGGCTGACCGGCGTCGAGGCGCTCGCCTGGACGACGACCCCCTGGACCCTCCCGACGAACATGGCCCTCGCGGTCGGCCCGTCGATCGACTACGTGACCGTGCCCCACGCCCTTCTGCCCGGCGAGCGCACCGGCGACCAGCAGCTGCTGACCGGCAGCGTGTTCCTGCTCGCGGCCGACACCCTCGCCGCCTACTCGCGCGACCTCGGCTACGACTCGCCCGAGGCCGCCCAGGCCGCCGTCAGCGCGACCTTCGCCGGGGCGGAGCTCGAGGGCGTCGAGTACGACCGCATCTGGGACGTCTACGCCGACACCGAGACCTACGGCACCGAGAACGCCTGGCGCGTGCTCGTCGCCGACTACGTCGCGACCGGCGAGGGCACGGGCATCGTGCATCAGGCGCCCGCCTACGGCGAGGACGACCAGCAGGTCTGCGCCGCCGCCGGCATCCCCGTGCTGGTCTCCGTCGACGACGCGGGCCGGTTCCTGCCGCTGTTCGACGAGCTCGGCGTCGCGGGTCAGCAGGTGTTCGACGCCAACAAGACCCTCGTGCAGCGTCTCCGTGCCGACGGCCGCCTCGTCCGTCTCGCGAGCTACGAGCACAGCTACCCGCACTGCTGGCGCTGCCGCAACCCGCTCATCTACAAGGCCGTGTCGAGCTGGTTCGTCCGCGTGACCGAGTTCCGCGACCGCATGAGCGAGCTCAACCAGCAGATCACCTGGGTGCCCGAGAACGTCAAGGACGGTCAGTTCGGCAAGTGGGTGGGCGGCGCCCGCGACTGGTCGATCTCGCGCAACCGCTACTGGGGCTCGCCCATCCCGGTCTGGAAGAGCGACGACCCGGCCCACCCCCGGGTGGACGTCTACGGCTCGTTCGCCGAGCTCGAGGCCGACTTCGGTCGTCTGCCGCTCAACGAGCAGGGCGAGCCCGATCTGCACCGCCCCTACATCGACGACCTCACCCGTCCGAACCCCGACGACCCCACCGGTCAGAGCACGATGCGTCGCATCGACGACGTCTTCGACGTCTGGTTCGACTCTGGCTCGATGCCCTTCGCGCAGGTGCACTACCCGTTCGAGAATCAGAGCTGGTTCGAGACGCACGCCCCGGCCGACTTCGTGGTCGAGTACATCGGCCAGACGCGCGGCTGGTTCTACGTGATGCACGCGCTGTCGACGGCGCTCTTCGACCGGCCCGCCTTCTCGAAGGTCATCAGCCACGGCATCGTGCTCGGCTCCGACGGTCAGAAGATGTCGAAGAGCCTCCGCAACTACCCCGACGTCAACGAGGTCTTCGATCGCGACGGCGCCGACGCCATGCGGTGGTTCCTGATGTCGAGCTCGGTGATCCGCGGCGGCAATCTCGTCGTGACCGAAGAGGGCATCCGCGAGGGCGTCCGGCAGTTCCTCCTCCCGCTCTGGAGCACGTACTACTTCTTCACCCTCTACGCGAACGCGGCGGACGCCGACGGTTCAGGAGGCGCGGGTCGCCACGTCGCCGACGGGTACGTCGCGAAGTGGCGCACCGATTCGAGCGACGTGCTCGACCGCTACCTGCTGGCGAAGACGCGCCTCCTCGTCACCGACGTCGAGCGGCACCTGGACGCGCTCGACTCGCCTCTCGCGGCGGCGGCGCTCCGCGACTTCGCCGACGTGCTGACCAACTGGTACGTGCGCCGCTCGCGCGACCGCTTCTGGTCGGGCGACGACCACGACGCGTTCGACACGCTGTACACCGTGCTCGAGACGGTCACCCGGGTGGCCGCGCCCCTGGCCCCGCTGGTCGCGGAGGAGATCTGGAAGGGTCTCACGGGGGGTCGCAGCGTGCACCTGACCGACTGGCCGGACGCGTCGGCGTTCCCGGCCGACGACGCCCTGGTCGAGGCCATGGACTCCGTGCGCGAGATCGCCTCGTCGGGTCTCGCTCTCCGCAAGTCGACCGGTCTGCGGGTGCGTCTGCCCCTCGCGCGTCTCACGGTGGTCGCACCCGACCCGGCCGCCCTCGAGCCGTTCGCGTCGATCCTCCGGGACGAGCTGAACGTCAAGTCGGTCGTGCTCACGCCCCTGACCGAAGAGAGCCTCGGCGACTACGGCGTGACCCGCAAGCTGACGGTCAACGCCCGCGCCGCGGGCCCCCGCATCGGCAAGCAGGTGCAGCAGGTCATCCCGGCCGCCAAGAAGGGCGACTGGCAGCCCGTCGGCGAGAACGTCGTCGTGGGCGGCATCGAACTGCTGCCGGGCGAGTTCACGCTCGAGCTGGCGGTCGCCGACGCGGCCGCGGCCATCGCCTTCGTCGGCGACGGCGGCTTCGTGCTGCTCGACACCGCGACGACGCCCGAGCTCGAGGCGGAGGGGCTCGCCCGCGACGTCGTCCGCGCCGTGCAGCAGGCCCGGAAGAACACCGGGCTCGACGTGAGCGACCGCGTGGTGACGACCCTGGGCGTCGACGACGCCGGGGCCGACGCCGTCGAGACCCATCGCGACCTGATCCAGGCCGAGACCCTGACCACCGAGCTCGTGATCGACCGACGGAGCGACCTCGCCGACCGCGTCGACGCCGTCGCCGTCGGCGCGGGCTCGGCCGTGACCGTGGAGGTGCGACGCGCATGACCCCGAAGAAGAGCAAGAACCCCGAGCCCGCCGACGACGGCGGCGAGTTCGCCGCCGAGGCCGCGCGCGTCCACGACGAGCTGCTCGCGCGGGTCGGCGAGCAGGCGCCCGAGCCCCGGCTCGGGGCGACCCGCCGGGCCGCCGAGCTGCTCGGCGACCCGCAGCGCGCCTACCCGGTGATCCACATCACGGGCACGAACGGCAAGACGTCGACCTCGCGGATGATCGAGAGCATCCTCCGCTCGTACGGTCTGCGCACCGGACTGCTGACCAGCCCGCACCTCGTCCGGCTGAACGAGCGCATCATGATCGACGGCGAGCCGATCAGCGACGAGCGTCTCGTCGCCAACTGGGACGACATCCAGCCCTATCTCGCCATGGTCGACGCCGAGCTCGGCGCCGCCGGCGACCAGGCGCTGACGTTCTTCGAGGCGCTCACGGTGCTCGCGTTCGCCTGCTTCGCCGACGCGCCGGCGGACGTCGTCGTGCTCGAGGTGGGCATGGGCGGCGAGTGGGACAGCACGAACGTGGCGGACGGTCAGGTGGCCGTCTTCACGCCCATCGCGCTCGACCACCAGAACCGGCTCGGCTCGACGGTCGAGGCCATCGCCCGCACCAAGTCGGGCATCGTCAAGCCCTCCGCGTCGGTGGTCAGCGCCTCGCAGGTGCCCGAGGCCCTGGCCGAGCTCGAGCGCGCCGTCGAACTGACCGAGTCGACGCTGGCCGTCGAGGGCGTCGGCTTCGGCGTCGAGTCGACGACCGTGGCCGTCGGCGGACAGGTCGTGTCGATCCGCGGTCTCGCGGGGCGGTACCCCGACCTCGTGCTGCCGCTCTTCGGCGACCACCAGGCTCAGAACGCCGCCGTCGCCGTCGCGGCGGTCGAGTCGTTCCTCGGCAGCGGCAGCCAGGCGCTCGACCTCGACGTGCTCTCCGACGGGCTCGCCCAGGTGACCTCGCCGGGTCGACTGCAGATCGTCGCCAACGATCCGACCATCCTGGTCGACGCGGCTCACAACCCCCACGGCGCCCGAGCCCTCGCCAAGGCGATCGAGGCGTACTTCCCGTTCGGTCGCGTCGTCGCCGTCCTCGCCGTGCTGACCGACAAGGACGCGACCGGCATCATCCGGGCGCTGGCGGGCACGGTGCAGCAGTTCGTGGTCACCCAGTCCGACTCCGACCGGTCCGTCCCCGCCGACGAGCTCGCGGCCGTCGCCGTCAAGGTCGTCGGCGCCGACCGGGTCGTCGTCGAGACCGACCTCGCGGCCGCGCTCCGCACCGCCCGCGACCTCGCGGACGAGACCGAGGGCGACCGCCCCGGCGGCGTCGTCGTGACGGGGTCGATCACCCTGGTCGGAGACGTCCTCGCGCTCGCACAGGGCCCGGAGGGGCTCTCATGACCACGGTGCCGCCTCCCGACGGGGGCGCCCCCGCCCCGGGTCGTGCCCGCCGCCGACGCGGTGCGGCCGAGAGCCTGCTCTCGATCGTGCTGGTGCTCGAGGCCATGTCGATGTTCTTCGTCATGCTCGTGGTCAACGGCCGCGATCTGCTGCCCACGGGCGTCGCCTTCGGCGGCGGTCTGGCCGCCATCGTCGTCATGCTGCTCGTCTCGCGCGTGCTGCGCCACCGCTGGGGCATCGTGCTCGGCTGGATCGTGCAGGCGGGTCTCATCGCCTGCGGGCTGCTCGACCCGGTCATGTACGTCGTAGCGGGCGTGTTCGTCGCCCTGTGGACGTACTGCCTGGTGAAGGGCACGCAGCTCGACCGGCTGAACGCGGCGCGCTACGGCGACCCCGCCGGGACGGCCTGACCCGCGCCTCCTCGGCCCTCGCGCCTCGGCCGCGACCCAGCGAGCCGACCCCCCCCGACTTACCCCGTCCCCGACATGAAGGAGCACCTGTGACCGCCCTCGAAGAAACCCTCGTCCTCGTCAAGCCCGACGGCGTGGCCCGCGGCCTGACCGGCGAGATCCTCCGCCGCATCGAGGCGAAGGGCTACGCCCTCGTCGACATCCGACTCGTGCAGGCCGACCGCGACCTGCTCGCCGCCCACTACGAGGAGCACGTCGGCAAGCCGTTCTACGAGCCCCTCGTCGAGTTCATGCAGAGCGGACCCACCGTCGCGATCCGCGTCGCCGGCAACTCGGTCATCGCCGGCTTCCGCTCGCTGGCGGGCACCACCGACCCGACCACCGCAGCACCCGGCACCATCCGCGGCGACCTCGGCCGCGACTGGGGCCTCAAGGTGCAGCAGAACCTCGTGCACGGCAGCGACTCGGCCGAGTCGGCCGCGCGCGAGCTGGCGCTCTGGTTCTGACGACCCCGAGAACGCACCGAGCGTGAACGGACGGGCCCGCGCCTCCTGATCGAGGAGGCGCGGGCCCGTCGTCCGTGCCGGGTGCGGTGGTCAGGGAGTCGGGGTGGCCGTCGACTCGGTGCCGCCGGTCGAGGTGTCCGCCGTGGAGGCGCCGCTCGCGACCTCGGCGACGAACTGCGCGAAGACGGTCGGGTCGGTCAGCGACCCGCCGTACTTCTGCCCGTTGACGAGGATGGTCGGGGTGCCCGTCACCTTCGGCTCGTCGGAGTTCGGCAGCGGGTCGTTCAGCGCCCGCTCGGTGGCCGAGGCGACCCAGTCGTCGAACTCGCCGCCGGTGATGCAGCCGGCGATGCCCGGGTCGTCGGCGCCGGCCCCCTCGACCAGCGACACCAGCTCGGCGTCGGTCAGCCCGCTGGTGTTCTCGGCGGGCTGCTGAGCGAAGAGGGCCGTGTTGACGTCGAGCGCGGCGTCGGGCTGGTAGTTCGCGACGCAGGCGAACGCGTTGGCCGACCGGGTCGAGTACTTGGTGCCGAGCGAGGCGTTGTCGAGGAACCCCAGGGGGTGGATCTCGAGGTCGACGTCGCCCTGCGAGACCCAGGTCGTCAGTTGCTCGGCGTTGGCGGTGTCGAACTGACCGCAGTAGGGGCACAGGTAGTCGAGGTACACGACGATGCTCGGCTTCTCGGCCGTGCCCGCCGTCGAGGCGACGGGATCGGCGTCGGCCTCGAGCGCGTCGGTCGTGGCTGCCGAGACGCTCGTGCCGTCGCCCGAGAGGACGAGGCCGTCGCTCGCCATGTTGAGCGGACCGGGACCGGCGGGTGCGAGCGACCGGGTGATCACCAGGGCGATGACCCCGATGACGGCGAGCACCCCGACGACCAGACCGCCCTGGGCGAACCACCTGTTGCGACGGCGGCGTCTCGCCTCGGTCTCGCGGGTGATCCGCGCCTTCTCGCGCGCGGCGTCACGACGCTCGCGCTTGGTGTCTCCGGTGCCGGGTGACGGCGTCATCGCTCCTCGATTCTCGTTCGGGTACCGGCGAGTCTCGCTCGCGCGTCGAAGAGGAGGCTGAGAGCGGAGCGGGTCAGAAGAGCGTCGACAGCAGCAGGGGGAACTGCACCACGATCACGGTCGCGACGACGATGTAGTTCAGGGCGGGCAGCACCCACGAGTACGGCAGGAGGCGCGCTGCGGCCCTCTGCACGCCGCTGCCCGTCGGAGCGGTGACGCCACGGGCCAGACCCCACACCGTCGTGATCCAGAAGAGCGGGATGGTCACCGACCAGACGAGCATGCACCAGGGGCAGAGCGCGCCGATGACGAAGACCGTCTGGGTGAAGAGCCAGGTGATGAAGACCCAGGCCAGGAACGTGCCGGCCGTGAAGGCGATCCAGAACCAGCGGGCGAACCGCGCACCGGCGAGCAGGGCGACGCCGACCGCGATCGGGGCGACGAAGCCGATCAGGCCGATGATCGGGTTGGGGAACCCGAACAGCGACGCCTGGGCGCTCTCGATGACGGGGGAGCAGCCGACGAAGGGATTGACGTCGCAGCCGAGCGCCTCGGTCGGGTTCTCGAGCAGTCGGAACTTGTCGAGCGTCAGGGCGAAGGCGCCCATCAGTCCGACGACGCCCGCGACGATCAGCAGGACGGCCGTCACGACGGGCGTCCGGCCGGTGGGGAGGGTGCGCGGTGGGGTCTGCGAGGTCGTCACATCGGGAATCATTCCACGCTCCGATGGGTGGTCACGGGCTGAGCATGCGATAATCGCTTCAGTCGCAGGGTGACAGCCTCGCGATCGAGACTTGCCGGGCCGTGTCGACCCCGCGATCCCCTCCGGGGCGATCGTGCGGGTGCGACGGAAACCGGGCCGGGGCGCAGTCGCCCCTCGTCGGATGGCCAGTTCCGAACAGCAACGAAGAACCGCACGACGACGAACGACACGACGGCCGCGATCGCAGAGACGATCGGCCCCGTGACCGAACGCCGCGTGACCGACACCGCGCGTCGTGAGAGGACGCGGTGACCGGGGCAGGCGCAGGGCGCCGCCCGATCACGACATGAGACCACCCGCCGACGGCTCGACCTCGGCGGGGCGAGGAGCGCACCACCCGTGGTGAACAACAGAGACGACACCAGCAACGAGACCGGTCCGAAGAAGCGACGCGGCCTGTTCAGCGGGCTCCGCGCCCGCCAGGCCGCCGCACCGGTGGAGCGACGCGCCCTGGCGGCCTCGCCGCCCGCCGACGACAGCACCCTCCGGACCACCCGACGAGACGACGCCCAGGAGGCATCAGCCGTGACCAACGAGAACGAGGTCCCGGTGCAGCCGGCGACCACCCAGCCCGAGACCACGACCGACACCCCGATCGAGTCCCTGGTCGACCCGACCGCGGTCGACGACCCCACCGAGACCACCCCGGTCGAGCGCGCCGACGCGGCCGTCGCCGCGGCGGAGGCGGTGCGCCAGAGCGAAGAGGCCCCGTCGTCGCCCATCCCGGCGCAGCTGACGACCACCAGCCTGATCTTCCACGCCCCGGAGATCGTGCCGCTGCCGGCACGACCCGGTCGACGTCGGTCCGACCGCGACGACGAGGGCTACGACGACGCGGACGAGTCCGACGACGACGGCTACGACGGCGACGACGAGCCGCAGCAGCCGAGTTCGCGCCGCCGGTCGCGTGGCCGCTCGCACGACCGCGAGGAGCGCGACTCCGAGCAGCGTCAGCAGTCCGACCGCGCCCCGCGCGAGCGCCCGCAGCGCCAGGCCGAGCTCATCACCGAGCCGCAGCGCATCAAGGGCTCGACCCGTCTCGAGGCCAAGAAGCAGCGTCGCCGCGATGGTCGCGACGCCGGTCGCCGCCGCACGGTCATCACCGAGGCCGAGTTCCTCGCCCGTCGCGAGTCCGTCGACCGCAAGATGATCGTCCGCTCGTCGGGCGACCGCATCGAGATCGGCGTGATGGAGGACGGCACGCTCGCCGAGCACTACGTCGCCAAGGCGCAGAACGTGTCGCTGATCGGCAACGTCTACCTCGGACGCGTGCAGAACGTGCTCCCCTCGATGGAGGCCGCGTTCGTCGACATCGGACGCGGGCGCAACGCCGTGCTCTACTCCGGCGAGGTCGACTGGGACAGCCTCTCGAACGGCAACCAGCCCCGCCGCATCGAGCTGGCCCTCAAACCCGGCGACCGCGTGCTCGTCCAGGTCACCAAAGACCCGGTCGGCCACAAGGGCGCCCGCCTCACCAGCCAGATCTCGCTGCCCGGCCGCTACCTGGTCTACGTGCCCAACGGCTCGATGAACGGCATCAGCCGCAAGTTGCCCGACACCGAGCGCGCCCGCCTGAAGAAGATCCTCAAAGAGGCCCTGCCGGAGAACACCGGCGTCATCGTGCGCACCGCCGCCGAGGGCGCCACCGAAGAGCAGCTGACCCTCGACGTCAAGCGCCTGCTGAACCAGTGGGCCGATATCGAGAAGAAGGTCGAGGTCGGCAACGCGCCGAACCAGCTGCACTCCGAGCCCGACCTGCTGATCAAGATCGTCCGCGATGTCTTCAACGAGGACTTCCACGAGATGGTCATCGACGGCGACGAGGCGTTCGACACCCTGCAGTCGTACCTCGCGGCGGTCGCGCCCGACCTGATGGACCGCGTCAAGCGCTACGAGGGCGAGAAGGACGCCTTCGACGAGTACCGCCTCAACGAGCAGATCGAGAAGGCGCTCGACCGCAAGGTCTGGCTGCCCTCCGGCGGCTCGCTGGTCATCGACCGCACCGAGGCCATGACCGTCGTCGACGTCAACACCGGCAAGTTCGTGGGCTCGGGCGGCAACCTCGAAGAGACCGTCACGAAGAACAACCTCGAGGCGGCCGAAGAGATCGTCCGCCAGCTGCGTCTGCGCGACATCGGCGGCATCATCGTCGTCGACTTCATCGACATGGTGCTCGAGTCGAACCGCGACCTCGTGCTGCGTCGACTGGTCGAGTGCCTGAGCCGCGACCGCACGAAGCACCAGGTGGCCGAGGTCACCTCGCTGGGTCTCGTCCAGATGACGCGCAAGAAGCTGGGCCTCGGTCTGGCCGAGTCGTTCTCCGAGGCCGGCAGCGCCGCTCGCGTCCAGGAGCAGCAGCCGCAGGGTCGGGGCAAGAACGACCAGCAGCGTCGCCGAGGAGGCGCGGCGCAGCCCGCCAAGTCGGGTGGCGGCGGCCAGAACCAGGGCAACGGCGGCGCCGCGGGTCGTGGCGGCTCGGCTGCGCCGGCGGCGTCCGGGCCCTCGACGGGGACCCACGCCATCACCGAGGACGTCAAGAACGCCCTGTCGCGCATCGCGGCGTCGACCATCGCCCACGCCGAGGACGGCGACCGCAGCACCGACTCCGCGACGGAGGCGGCTGCGGCCGTCGAGGCCGCGATCGACGCAGCGGCCTCCGCGGCGGTCACGCCGCCGGCCGGCGACGAGTCGTCCACCGACGACTCGTCGACCTCGGGAGACGAGCCGAAGCGCGGTCGAGGCGCCCGCAAGGGTCGACGCGGCGGACGCGCGTCGTCCCGCGACGAGGCGACGACCTCCGAGTCGTCCGCCGCCTCGCCCGACGAGGCCTCGACCGACGCCGGCTCGTCGCCGATCGTCGAGGTCGACAGCACCGTCCGCGCCACGGTCGTCGTGCCGCCCACCACGGCGCCCGAGCCCCAGGCCCCCGCCGCCGACAAGGTCGAGCGCAGCACCGAGCCCCGCCGGTCGCGGGCCACGGTGTCGACGCCCGACGCGACCGTCGCGATCCTCGACATCCCGGTCGCGACGACCCGACGCGAGCCGCGTCGGATCAGCAAGGACGACGCCGAGCAGCTGCTCGACTCCGTCCTCGGCGCGCTGCCCGAGCCGAAGCAGCCCGGCCAGGGGCGCGGTCGTTCGCGCCGCGCCTCCAGCTCGGGCACGGCACCGGCGTCGGCGCCGACCGCCGCGCCGACCGAGTCGGGCCCGTTCATCCTCGGAGTGGGTGTCAGCTCCGACGACCTCTGAGTCGTCTAGGGTGTCTGCGTGACTCCGACCCAGCCCGGAACCCCGACCGTCAGGTCGAGGTTCCGGGCTGTCGTCGTCTCGACCCGCAGCGCCGAGGGCCGCG
This sequence comes from Frigoribacterium sp. CFBP9029, assembly GCF_034045305.1. Classification (NCBI taxonomy): domain Bacteria; kingdom Bacillati; phylum Actinomycetota; class Actinomycetes; order Micrococcales; family Microbacteriaceae; genus Frigoribacterium; species Frigoribacterium sp. CFBP9029. The sequence continues at coordinate 4,962 of NZ_JAXCWB010000020.1, read as the reverse complement.
AGTCGTTCCTCATCGCCGCGGCCGCTCTCGGCGTGCTGCTCGTCGTCCGTTTCGCACTCGGTCTGCTCGCCCTCGTCGGGTCGGCCATCGGCTTCTCGGCGACGGCCTTCCCGAGCGGTTTCGCGGCGACCCCCGTGGGGCAGTTCCTCGGCGGCTTCGTCCTCTACCCGTTCCCGTTCTACCTGGCCGCCTTCGCCGTCCTCGTGCTCGTGCGGCCGATCAGGGCGCGTGACGGCCTCGACGTCGTGCTGCGCAGCACGCTCGTCGCCGGTCTCGCCGGCACGGCCGCGCTCATCCTGGTGGGCGTCGCGCCGGGCGTGGCGCTGTCGCGGGAGGGCGGCACCTGGGTCAATCTGGCCCTGTACCTGACGACCATCCCGCTGTCGGCGGGCGTGGTCGACACGGCCGTTCTCGTGCTCGGCGGGGTGCTGGCCCGGTCGTGGCTGCGTGGGGGAGACCCCGCATCCCCGACGCACGATGGCGAGAGCGACGCCCTCGCGATCGACCACGAGACGGACGTCGACGCCGATCCATCGGCGGCCGCTCCCGCCGAGGCGGCCCTGCCCGTCGACGGGTCCGCACCGGGGCGGGTCGTCCCGGCCGCGCCCACCGCGCCTCCTTCGTCCGACGACTGGACGCGCTACGCGCCTCCGCCCGCCCGTGACGAGTCCGGCCGGTGACGGCGCCTCTCAGCGAACGCCATCTCGTCGACCACACGGTCGACGGTCCGGTCCGTCGTCGCCGCTCTCCACGCAGCCGTCTGCTCGCCGTCGGCGCGGCCGTCGCGCTCGTCCTCGTCGCCATCCGCCTGGTCACACCGGCCCTCGGCCCCGGCCTCCTGCCGAACACCCTGCAGGACTTCGTCACGCTCACGATCTCGGTCATCGTCGAGTCCATGCCGTTCGTGCTGCTCGGCATCGTCCTGTCGATCGTCGTGCAGGTCTGGCTGCCTCAGGCGTTCTTCACGTCGTGGCTGCCGAAGCGTCCGCTGCCGCGTCGGGCGGTCATCTCGTTCCTCGGGATGTTCCTGCCCGTCTGCGAATGCGGCAACGTGCCCCTGGCCCGTGGTCTCGTGCTCAAGGGCTTCACGGTGTCCGAGTCGATGACCTTCCTCCTCGCGGCGCCGATCCTCAACCCGATCACGATCATCACCACCCACCAGGCGTTCGGCTGGGACGGCGGGATCCTCGTCGCACGTCTCGTCGGCGGTTTCGTGATCGCGAACCTGATCGGCTGGCTGTTCAGCAAGCACCCCGATCCCGAGAGCCTCCTGACCTCGTCGTTCGCGGCCGAGTGCGCCGTCGCCGACGACCACGGTCACGGGGTGAGCCGCCTGTCGCAGAGCGTCGACCTGTTCCGTCGCGAGATGTCGACCATGATGCCGGCGCTCTTCATCGGGGCGGCGATCGCGGGGGCCATCCAGACGGCGGTGCCGCGCTCGGTGCTCGTCACCCTCGGCAGCAACCCCGTCTGGTCGGTGCTGGCCATGATGCTGCTGGCCTTCGTGATCTCGATCTGCTCCAACGTCGACGCCTTCTTCGTCCTGCCCTTCGCCTCGACCTTCATGCCGGGCGGCATCGCCGCGTTCCTCGTCTTCGGGCCGATCATCGACGTCAAGATGCTCGCACTGCTGCGGACGACTTACCGGCCCCGCGTCCTGGCCCAATTGACCCTCGTGGTGGCGCTCACCAGCGCCGCCATCGGACTGGTGGTGAACTTCCTTGCGTGATCGACTCCCGTCCCTGCGACGCTCTCCGGCTCGTCTGGCCGACCGATGGCAGGGCGTGCTCCTGACCCTCGTCGTGGGCGTGGCGACCCTGTGGCTCGCGGCCACGGGGCAGCTCATCCTGTACATCCACCCGCGGTACGTCGTCTTCACGGTCATCATGATCGCCATCGGCATGGTGCTGTCGATCGGCGTGCTCGCGCTCGCCCCCGCCCGGGGCGACGACGACCACGATCACGACCACCCGGGTGGGCACGACCACGACGACGATCCCGCTGCTGCCCTGCGCCCCCGCCGGCCACGGCGTGGTCGCGCCGCGGCCCGCGGCATCGCCGTCGGCGCGGGCGCGCTCGTGACGATCGTCATGGCCGTCGCCCTCGTCGCCCTGCCCCCGGCCACTCTCACCAGCGCCACGGCCGGGCAGCGCGACGTGAACTCGTCGACCGCCGCGCTCGACGGGACGAGCGTCGACGACGCGACGGGCGCCTCCGACGAGACCTACGCGTCGTTCTCGATCCTCGACTGGGCCGGTCTGCTGCGGCAGACCACCGATCTCTCGTTCTACCAGGGCAAGACCGCCGACCTGGTCGGCTTCGTCGTGCCGTCGGGCGACGACCCCGACGTGTTCTACGTGTCGCGGTTCATCATCACCTGCTGCGCCGTCGACGCGCAGCCCGTGGGCGTGCCCGTGTACCTCCCCGACTGGCGCGAGCAGGTCGACGCCGACGACTGGATCGACGTCTCCGGCGGATTCCAGGCGAACCAGAGCGGTGCGACCGACGACCCGATCGCCCTCGTGCCCGACGAACTCGAGAAGGTCGGCCAACCGCGTGACCCCTACCTCTACTGACCGCTGGTCGGCGGAGCGCGAGCGGGCCCACGACGAGGGCGCCGGTCTCGACCAGGCCGACCTCTCGCGACGGCAGGGGCGTCGATTCGTCGCCGTCGTGATCGTGCTCGCGGTCGTCTGCACGATCTTCGGCGTCCTGACCCACCTGCAGGGTCCGAAGCTGACCGAGACGCAGATCGACGAGACCGCCGTGGTGGCGCAGTCGGGTCAGCAGCTGCGCCTGTTCGCCAACCAGGTGCTGGCCCACGTCGACGCCGACCAGGTCGAGGTGTCTCCGGCCGCGCCGCACACCGTCTCGACCTCGGGCGACGTCATCGCGGTGCAGTTCACCGACCGGCTGAGGTACGGCACCGAGTACACCGTGACGGTCGACGGGGTCTCGAGCGTCTACCAGGCCCAGCCGTCGACCCTGACGACGACCTTCAGCACCGCGGCGGCTCAGACCTATCGCATCGTCCACGGGGCGGACGGCGCCGACGACCGCATCGAGCGGGCCCCGCTGACCGGCGGCGCCGATCGCACCATCGTCTACCAGGCCGCGCGCATCCAGGCCTTCGAGGTCTTCGACACGGCGGTCGCGGTCGTGACCGACGACGGCACCACCTCGACGCTCAGCCTGGTCTCTCCCGACGGGGTGGCGGTGGAGACCCTTCCGCTGCCCGACGGCCCGGGGCTGATCACCCGCTTCGGCGCGGACGCCGCTTCGACGACGATCGCCTTCTCGTGGCGGCCGCAGGGCTCCGAGACCGACACCCTGTACACGCTGCCCCTCCAGGGCCAGCGCGCCGTGACCCCGGTGCAGTCCATCGCCGGCGAGCCCATCACCGTGCTCGACTGGTTCTTCGTGCCGGGCCGGGCCACGGTCGTGGTCCAGTCGGCGGACGAGACCGTCGCGGCGTTCGATCTGACCGGCGCCGCGCCTCCTCGGCCCTACGGCACCTTCGTCTCGCTGCAGGGCGTCGCGCTCGACGGCGGCACCTTCGTGGCGGCGACGGCGCTGCAGTCGTCGCGGGTCGACCTCGACACGGGTGAGCAGACGCCGATCCCGTTCTCGGCGGTCGAGGGCGGCACGCCGTTCCGCGGCGAGCTGGTCGCCGTGGGCGAGACGACCTACGTGCAGCAGGTCGCGGTCCCGGCCGCCGACGGGAGCTCGTATCGCAACCTCGTGGTCGTCGACGACCTGAAGGAGGCGCGGGCCCTGTACGAGCCGTCGGCCGTCGGGACGACCATCGAGGGCTTCTCCGTCTCGCCCAACGGGCAGTACCTCGCGGTCGAGACGGCCGAGGCGACGGCGGAGACCGACTTCAGCTACACCATCGATCCCGTGCCGACCACGGTGACGACGACCATCGTCGACATCTCGACGGGCGGCGTGGTGGCGAGCTTCGCGGGGCACTCCACCGCCTGGTGACCGGGTCGGTCGGGCCGTCGGTCCCTCAGGCGGTCAGGCCCCGCTTGACGCGCTGGGACACGCGCAGCCCGCTGCTCTCGAGGCGCCGGGCGAGCTCGAGACCGCTGATCGGACGGGCGCCCGCCTCGATCAGGTCGGCGCAGCGCGAGAGGGGGACGTCGTAGTGATCGTGGTCGAAGCCGCGCCGGGGGATGCCGTTCGCGGCGGCGAAGCGGTGCAACTCGTCGTACGACTCGTCGCTGACGAGGTGGGCCCAGACGGTGTCGTGGGCCGGCCACACGGGGTCGTCGATCAAGATGGTCACAGGCACACGGTAGTCCGAGTGCGTTGACGGCGGCCGAAGCCGCCGTGTAATCTAAGCGGTTGGTACGCATCGGCCCACGACCACGTCGTCGGCCCTCCGCGACGAACGGCCGCCGGGCTCAGGCTCCGCCGTCCGCCACCGCACGAACCGTGCGACGAGGCGGCCCCTCGTACATCCCCTGAGACATTAAGGAACACACATGGTCTACGCAGTCGTGCGCGCCGGTGGTCGGCAAGAGAAGGTCGAGGTCGGCACGATCGTCACCCTCGATCGACTGAAGGCCGACACCGGCGACAGCATCACCCTCGCCCCGGTCCTCCACGTCGACGGCGACACGATCCTCTCGACCGCCGACGCCCTGTCGAAGATCACGGTGACCGCCGAGGTCCTCGGCGATCTGCGCGGCCCGAAGATCGTCATCCAGAACTACAAGAACAAGACCGGGTACAAGCGTCGCATGGGCTTCCGTGCCGACCTCACCCGCGTCAAGATCACCTCGATCAAGTAAGGGGCTCCGCAGATGGCACACAAGAAGGGCGCATCGTCCACCCGTAACGGCCGCGACTCGAACGCTCAGCGCCTCGGCGTCAAGCGCTTCGGCGGCCAGGTCGTCCTCGCCGGCGAGATCATCGTCCGCCAGCGCGGCACCCACTTCCACCCCGGCGCCAACG